>NZ_JBALLY010000032.1:0-70171 GCF_036963045.1 Bacillus sp. JJ864
TTTTTTTGTGGAAACACGAGCATAGATAAAAACTTGTTTGTTTACTAATTTTTCTTTATTTGTTTGAATGCCTAAAAAGGCGTCAATTGCATCTATATCATATAATCGATGTCCACTGGGAGTGATGATTGTTTCTAATGATCCTTTGTTAGACCAAGAACGTACCGTTTGTTTGTCTACACCTAACAATTCCGCCGCTTCTTTAATTTTTATCATTCTTCCCATAAAAAACAACTCCCTTTTTGTTATAGAGTATAACAAAAAGAGGGGGGTGTATGTGATAGTTTTTATTATCTTTTATAACTTTTTATAAATTTTTTTGAAACTGTCGGAACCTCCTCGAAGTTAGCTCACCCAAATTTTAACATGATATACAATCACAAATACCCTAGAAAAAATTTTCTAGGGTATACCTATGTAAATTTCTCAAAAAACACTTTTTAAAAATAATCTTTATAAAAAATTACGAACTAAATAAATTTATTTTGATTTTCTAGATAGAAGTCACTGCTATGCATAACTAGACGCTCTCGCCCACCTAACAATTTGTATTTATAATTGATTCTACAAATGATTTTGAAACCCTTTAGACCAAGAAGAATGAATGGGCTCCCACCCATATTCTTTCCGGGCTTTTGTATTGGAAGCGCCGCGCTCACCACGATTACTACCAGCTTGAATAGAAGGCTGAGGTGCACCGATTGCAGAAGCATAAACAGGCAACCAATCACTTCCTGGTGCAGGATGATTATCGACAATGTTGATCAGACCAGTTGACCAATCTAGTGCCATTAGTGCTGCTCTAGCTGCATCTTCTACATGTAGAAAAGAAACTATACCATCCGTTGCTGCTGTTTCTTGTCGCCTTACTTGATTTGCAATCATTCCATCTTTTGCATACCAAGTTCCTGGTCCATAAAGTGTTCCGTAACGAAGAATCACAAATTCCGGCATTTGAGACACCTTTTCTTCTAACGCTATAATACCTTCTATCGTCGTTTTTCGCGGAAACGGAGCAGTAACGTCAAACATGTCCTCTTCTGTAGCAGGCTCCTCTCCAGGCTCATATGCCCACGAAATACTTTGTGCAATCATTCGGCGAACTCCCGCTGATTTTGCAGCATCTACAAGATTTTCTGTTCCCTCAATTCGCATTTTTGCATTATCTACCGAATTCCCTCCGCTTAACGCTGTAAGCTGATGAATCACTACATCCGGCTGACTCTTTTCTAATGCAGAGAATACAGCATTTCGATCAAACGCATCGGCCACCACTGGCTTTGCACCCAGTTTTGTAATTGTGCTTAACTGTGATTCATCACGAATCATTCCGAATACTTCATGACCCTCTTGTACTAACAAAGGAATTAAAAAACGTCCGATTACACCAGTTGCCCCAGCAAGAAAAACTTTCATTTCTATTCCTCCCATATACGTTTCAACTTATTCGTCTAGTTTTTCAGACTGCTATTTTGCTGTTCATATATAAGACAAATTGAGTTTATAAATCGTGACATAGATAGAAAAAAATTTACTGCAATAAAGAATCCTTTATGAATACACTAGATTTTACAACTTATTTACGATTGCTTCTACGATATTTTCAACCGTCATCTCCCCATCAATTACGTAGTCAGCATTAGGTTTCACACTTTTCTCCATCTCTAAGTATGCCTCTCTCCCAGCTTGCAAGTATACCTCACATTCGAAAAGAACCTCATCAATAGTATGTAAAGGATTACGAATAAATCTTCTCGCCATTGCTATATCTAATGGCGTATCAATATAAAATGAAATGTCTATCACATCTTTCATCTCATTATTAAGGTACGAAAATGGATAGTCCAAAATAATGTAATCTACAACTGAATCATTTAATACTGATAGAATATCTGTCATTATGGGACTAACATTCCACTCATTATAATCTGCACCTTTTTCCATCCATGCACAAATGTCACTTGGCCCCTCTAAATTATAATCATCAAAATGAAAAGTCTTGGCATTATTCAGTCTATTAGCTAACTCCTTCGTAACGGTTGTCTTACCGCCGCCAGATACAGCTGAAATAGATATTACTGTTGTTTTTCCCCCCATATTACTCCTCCATGAAATAATAGAATTTTAATCTCTTTCCTATCCCTTTACTCTAAAATAATCTTTTGCTGGAGTCTATAGTTACAAATGGGCGTATATTAAACAGTAAAAAAAAGTAACTACTCAGCCATACACCACTTATTACCTTTCAGCACATAGATTGCTGCCATGACGATACAAATGACAATGCACCTCGCTGCCTTTCTTTGTTACCATACTTTGCACGTGGCAGAAATAGGCACTGACCGCTTCTATGCATGGCCAGTCCCTCCCAGGCCATTTTAAAAAAATGCTTTTCTACCTTTTTTTACAGAGTGACTGAGTAGTTACAATGTATTCAAGATTTAACACCTTTTACATAACACATTACTATCAGCAAAAATTAAAAGATTTCTATTAACGGGATAAACCTGAGAATTTTGCGCATTACTGTCCATGTTATGATATACTATTATATCCTGCTGTTCATTTTTATGAGCAACTGTCGGAAAGGAAAAAGTCATAAACCCAAATTTTATTTTAAAGATTTATTGACTACTGTGGAAACAGATTTGCTATACAATAATAACGGAGTGATTATATTATATGAGTAAAGCTAAAGGTAAAGGCGGAACAGGTAGAGGAACAGGCAGTAAGGGCTGGAACCGATGGAAAGCCAGTGCCAACAAAAAAAAGAGTGCCAAACCTTATACAAGCAAAGGTGTTAAAAAAGCAGGTGGCGCAAAGACAAACAGTAATACAGGTGACAAATCCGAAAGATAGGGACTGCTATTTCCGTTTGATATCTTTCGTGTAAGTGTAAGATAGATGTTGTGTGGGTTTATTTTGCGGAGAAAAGCAAAGATTTAAAACAACAAAACAAGTGGTTACTCATTGTAAAAAGACAACTTTTAAAATTCATTAATACGATAATCTATATTATGAAAAAATGGGCGTTTATCAAACAGTAAAAGTGATATACAAAAAGATGTTTGCCACAAACAAGCAAACATCTTTTTCTTTTACCGTTCTTTCTCCACTTAATCGTCTTCAGTCAAACGCTTTGCTTCAAAATACAACACTTGAATAAATTTCTTCGTATTAATTCGTGTATGACCAGTTGTTGCTAATGATTCGTTTGTTAATTCTGTCATTCGTTTACGCACAATTGTAAAATCAAAAAATTTCGGAGCATAGCTTTCAAATTTCGGATTCGAAAAATCCGTTAAACCAAGAGAAGCTAAGTGATTGAGCGATTGATAAATTGCTCGGCGCACCCTTTGCTCTGATGCTTTTCTCTCTTTATCAATCTCACCTTCCGAAGCCATTTCACCTAACTTTTTGACCGTAATATGTTGAAAAATATCTTTTAATACTGGAAATCCATGTTCAAAGGTTGCCTTCTTTTCATATTGATATAAGTATTCCAGCATACTTAGTAAATCCTTACTTCCGTTCTCCCCAGCAATCCCTAGTTCTGCTAATAAAAAACGGCCAGAATCAGCAAATTTTTTCTCTTCTAGTCCTGATTCTATTCGCCCCTTTGGTTGCTCCCATTGAAATACATTGTTTAATGACTTTTGAATATCTTGAATAGATCGTTCCAAACGAATACGCTCTATCACTTTTCGTACAACGGATACAACTTCAATTTTATTAAGAGGTTTTGTAATATAATATTCAACACCAAGAGAGTAAGCTTCACCTATTAATTGTTTTGATTCTACTTGAGAAATCATAACCACTTTCCCCGAAAATGACGGGAGAATGTGCCGAACCGTTTCAATCCCATCACGAATTGGCATTAATAAGTCAATAAATAATATATCTACTTTTTTAAAATTTAACTGATTTCCTTCTACGAAAGCCCCATCTTCTTCTTCTCCAATTAATTCTCCAAGGTCTTCATCTTCAATAATTTGCGCTAACATAGAACGAAATACTTCATCATCATCTACGATGTAATAAAACATAGACTCATCCTTCCTTAATAAGGCTAGATTCCGGCAGCCGTACAATAAACTTGCAGCCTCTTTCAGCGTCTCTGTCTTGTAGTATAACCTCTCCCTCAAGTCCCGTCACCATCTCTTTTATATAAGATAGGCCGATTCCTGTTGACGGCGTTCCTGATTGATCATATTTTGAAGTAAAACCAGGCTTAAATACTAACTCCTTATATTTCCCTGAAATGCCCGGTCCATCGTCTATTACTTCAAACGTAACAACCGCCCCTTGCTTCTTAACATAAATTGCAATTGTACCAACACGTTCAATCGCTTCTACAGCATTCGCAACTAAATTATTTAAAATCGACAGTACGGTATATACATGGTACTGCGTATGTTCCCCTTCTACTTGTTTAGAAAATACAATTTCTTTCTGTAATAACTGCGCATATTTCTCGTTAATTCTTATAATCATTTCTGCTAGTTCATTTCCATTTACATATTCTGAAAGATTTTTATCTAAAAGAAGTTTAGATAACCCGGCAAAAATTCTTTGATTATCTTTTTTTATTTCGTGTACTTCTCCTGCAATTTTCAGCACATTCTTACTATACACCTCTATATCATTTTCAACGCTTCCTGTCCGTTGTAAATTCCGATATAATTGGTACGCTTCTTGTGTAATCCTTTCTGCATCTTGCAGCGTTTTCTTCAAATGAACAGATTCTACATACAAATTAGAAAGATGCATAAACATTTTTTCATTTTCTTTCCGGACCTGCGCTTCTTTTAATTTTGTCTCATATAAACTCATCATATTTAAAAAACCAAGCGCAAAAAAACTGCGAAAAATAGCAATAATAATAATTTTATTGACTTCTGAAACTGTAATCATCGTGCTTAGCACAAAAATATGATAAAAAGTAAGTTCTGCCATGCTTGAAATAATTTCAATCGTAATGCCAAAACACCCGATTATAAATGGCTTTTGATGAAATCGGTTTACTCTGCACACTGAAAAAAGACTTCCATATACGAAATAATAAAAGAAAACTGGATAACGCATACAAAAGGAGTCTGAGAAATGAAAAGAACTTTGTAACATCCAATCAAGGCCAATTCGAAATGTTACGACAGATACCCCGACAAGTACTCCGGCTATAGCAGCTGGAATTTTTCTTAACAATAATAGTAAAAAGAAGAAAATGGGGGTTCCAAAGCTAACACGAAATGTATCATTAAATGGATGAAAGTTCAGTTCTCCAGCTATCGGAACAATCAAAATTAACATAATTAAAAGTGAAATATCTTTCTTCCACAATTGATGCCAGTTCAAACACGTCACTTCCCATTATTTAATATTAAAACATAATAAGGAAAGCCCGCTTATTATATAAACGGGCTCTATACCTATACTGTTACTTTTTCAACTGCTTTGATTGGACGATAAACAGGTTGCCACATTGCGTCCTTAACAGCCTTCTTGATATCGTTATCACTTAATACCTCACGAGCAACACCTTCAGCAACGGCTGCTTTTGCTACTTCAACAGCAACAATCTCTGAAATATTACGCAGTTCTTCTACTTCTGGCAGAATTGGTGCACCTAGTTGACTTGTATCTACCATACTTGCTACCGCTTCTGCAGATGCTGCAAACATACCATCTGTCATTACACGAGCACGAACAACATTTGTACCAAGACCCAGGCCTGGGAAGATAAGTGCATTGTTAGATTGTCCAATTACATAAGTAACTCCATTATATGTAACTGGTTCGAATGGACTACCAGTTGCAACAAGCGCTCGCCCTTCTGTCCAAGAAATTAAGTCGACTGGCTTCGCTTCTGCAAGAGGTGTTGGATTAGACATTGGTAAAATAATTGGTCGTTCCGCATGTGCTGCCATCTCTTTTACAATTTCTTCTGTAAATGCACCAGCAACTGTTGATGTCCCAATTAAAATAGTTGGTTGTACATGTTTTACAACCTCAGCAAGTCCAATCGTTTCTGTTTGCTTCCATCGTTTGACTTCAGACCTCTCACGTGCATAAGGACGTTGGAAATCAAGAAGATCATCCATATTGTCAGTAAGTAAACCATTACGGTCAATACACCAGAAACGGCGGTTTGCTTCATCCTGTGATAAACCTAAGCGCACCATCGCATCACGTACTTGATCTGCAATTCCAATTCCTGCAGTACCCGCACCAAAAACAACAACGCGATGTTCACATAACGGAACACCAGAAGCTTTCACAGCTGATAACACAGCTGCAAGTGAAACAGCGCCCGTTCCTTGAATATCATCGTTAAATGTACATACGTTATCACGATATTTATCTAAAATTTTGCGTGCATTGCGTGTACTAAAATCTTCCCAGTGCAGCAATGCATTCGGAAACTTGTTACATACAGCTTTTACAAACAAATCAATAAATGTATCATACGCTTCTCCCGTTACACGTGGATGACGATTTCCGATATAAAACGGATTATTTAATAAATCTTCATTGTTTGTACCAACATCTAAAATAACAGGTAATACACGACTTGGATCAATACCAACTGCCGCTGTGTAAACAGCTAGTTTTCCGATAGCAATATTAATACCACCTACGCCCCAGTCTCCAATTCCTAAAATACCTTCACCATCTGTTACAACAACTAAATCAATATTTTCGGCAGTTGCACCAATGTTAGAAAATGCTTCCTCAATACCATTTGGATCATTAACTGATAAATACACACCACGTGGTTTACGATACTCATGACTATATCTTTGAATCGCCACACCAACAGTTGGCGTGTATACAATCGGAAGCATTTCTCGCAAATGATCTGTAAGTATACGATAAAATAATACTTCATTACGATCATGCAGTGCTGTTAAGTATACGTTTTTTAATAAGTCATCTGGTTGTGAACAAAATTGTTCATATGCACGACGTGCTTGTTCATCCAATGTCAATACAGCTGGTGGTAATAATCCTTTCAGCCCTAGTTCTTCTCTTTCTTCTGTTGTGAAAGCGACGCCCTTATTTAAAAGTGGTGTTGCTAATACTTCTCTTCCTCGTAATGTCGTTTCTAAAGTTCCGTCCGAGGAAACTGTAAATTTACTCATAAAATCCCTACCTTTATAGATATATAACATTTCTATATTGTAAACAAAAAAAGGGGAAAGTCCCCTTTTTTTAATTTTTCTTTAAAAGTGATGCTCCAGCAATTCCAGGATGCGTCATTTCAAACGGATCTAATATCAAGTCTAATTCTTCTTGTGATAATACACCATTTTTCAAACAAAGCTCTCTGACAGATTGACCAGTTGCAATTGCTTCTTTTGCAACGCGAGCTGCTGCTTCGTATCCGATATGTGGATTCACAGCTGTAATAATCCCAACGCTTTGCTCAACATACTCTTTCAAGTGCTCTTCATTTGCTTCAATTCCTTTTAAGCAATTATCTGTAAAGGCACGGAAGCCGTTATTCATAATACTGATTGATTGAAGTAAATTAAATACAAGTACTGGTTCCATTACATTCAGCTCTAATTGGCCTGCTTCTGAAGCAAGACAAATTGTATGGTCGTTTCCAATTACTTGGAACGCAATTTGGTTAATCACTTCCGGCATAACAGGGTTTACTTTCCCTGGCATAATAGAAGAACCAGGTTGACGAGCTGGAAGCATAATTTCACCTAACCCAACGCGTGGACCAGATGCCATTAAGCGTAAGTCATTTGCAATTTTTGACATATTCATCATACATACTTTCAATGCAGCTGAAACTTCTGTATATGCATCTGTATTTTGCGTTGCATCTACTAAATCTTCTGCTCCAACAAGAGGCAATTTGCTAATAGCCGCCAAATGTTTTACTACTGCCTCAATGTACTGCGGATCTGCATTTAATCCTGTACCAACAGCTGTCGCTCCCATGTTTACTTCATATAAGTGTTGACGAGATTTCTCAATGCGTTTCATATCGCGTCCAAGCACGCGAGCATATGCTTTAAACTCTTGTCCAAGACGAATTGGTACTGCATCTTGTAAATGCGTACGTCCCATTTTAATGACATGATCAAATTGTTCTGCTTTTAATTCAAAGATATCACGCATATATCCCATTGTTTGTAATAAATCTTCTAACAAGTTTAATGTTGCAATATGAATTGCAGTTGGGAATGCATCATTTGTTGATTGTGCCATATTCACATGGCTATTTGGACTAATATATTGATAGTCGCCTTTTTCCATTCCTAATAATTCAAGAGCACGATTGGCCATCACTTCATTTGCATTCATATTCATTGAAGTTCCAGCTCCGCCTTGAATCGGATCAACGATAAAATGCTCGTGCCATTTCCCCTCAAGAATCTCTTCTGCTGCCTCTGCAATTGCTGTACCTTTTTTTAGTTCTAATCGTCCAACATCTGTATTCGCAAGCGCCGCCGCTTTTTTTACAATCGCAAATGCTTTAATTAATCCTTCATGGATTTTATAACCTGTAATCGGAAAGTTTTCGACCGCACGCATCGTTTGAACACCATAATACGCATGCATTGGTACTTCTTTCTCGCCTAAAAAATCTCTTTCAATTCGCACATCTTTTGTAGCTTCAGTTACTGTTGCCATATGTGTTCACTCCTCACCTTATTTTGCCCCGTATTCACATGTACCCATTCTCCCACCTCAAATTTTACAAGAAATAAAAAATGAAGCGGGAGATATACTATTTGTAATACATTAATTCGTTTCACGAATAATCAGTGAGAGATACATAATCTCTCACTGATTAAACCTTTTATTTATGCTGCTTTTGTTTGATTTACAGTTTCTACATACTGTTTTGCTTTTTCTTGATCAAATTCGCCTTCCC
Source organism: Bacillus sp. JJ864 (assembly GCF_036963045.1). Taxonomy (NCBI): domain Bacteria; kingdom Bacillati; phylum Bacillota; class Bacilli; order Caryophanales; family Bacillaceae; genus Bacillus; species Bacillus sp. JJ864. The sequence goes on from NZ_JBALLY010000032.1 coordinate 8,900, forward strand.
ATTTCGACATGACAATCGCTGCTAATGCGTTCCCTAATACATTGACAGACGAGCGAATCATATCTAGAATGCGGTCAATACCAGCAATTAAAGCAATTCCTTCTAATGGAAGTCCCATCGAACCTAATGTTGCCAATACAACAACAAAGGAAGCACCAGGAACACCAGCCATTCCTTTAGACGTTAACATTAAAACAAATAACAATGTAACTTGCTCTGTTAATGACATGTGTATACCGTACATTTGCGCCACAAATAGCGATGCTAACGCTTGATAAATAGCTGATCCAGTTAAGTTAAATGTGTAACCAGTAGGTATTACGAAAGAAGCTACGGCCTTCGGACAACCGAACTCTTCCATTTTTCTCATAATATTTGGTAAAACAGCTTCTGAACTTGCTGTTGTAAAAGAAAGAATCAATTCTTCTTTTAAAACTTTCATTAAAGTGAAAATGTTTACTCCCACCATTTTTGCATTTATACCTAATACCACAATAACAAATAATACAACCGTTACATAAACTGCAACCACTAATTTCCCTAACGGAAGCAGTGTACCCACTCCAAATTTTGCAACCGTAACAGCAATTAGTGCAAATACACCAACCGGAGCAAATTTCATGACTTGATTTGTCACCCAAAACATTGCTTCTAATACACCTTCAAAGAAATTAAAGACTGGCTTTCCTTTTTCTCCGATTGCAGCAACTCCTAAACCGAATAACACTGAGAAGAAAATAATTGGCAATAAGTCCCCTTGTGTAATAGATTCAAACACGTTTTTTGGTACAATATGAACAATTGTTTCTGCAAAACCTTTTTTCTGCGTTGCATCAGCTGTTGCTTTATATGCTGAAATATCACCTTGCTGTAAATGGCTCATATCAACACCCGTTCCTGGATGGAACACATTTGCTGCTACTAAGCCCATTAAAATGGCAATCGTCGTGATAATTTCAAAATAGAGTATAGTTTTTCCGCCTAATTTACCGAGCTTCTTCATGTCGCCCACACCAGCTACCGCTACAATAAGTGCAGATATAACAATTGGAACGACGATCATTTTAATTAAATGAATAAAAATGTCTCCAAGCGGTGAAATATAGGAAATAGCTGTTTTATTCCCAGAAAAGATTGCCCCTACTACAATCCCTAAAATGAGCGCTACAAAAATTTGTGTAGCTAATCCGAATTTTTTCATGTATTTTCATCCCCTTCATGCGAACGCTTTCAATTTGTATGTATAAAAGCTTAATCACATGATAAAGGTGAACCTACAAAATCAGACAAAAACCTACAAGTTTGTCACAAAACTTTCGGATTTTTTTCTTAAAATGTTCATTAATGCTCTTCTTTATTATACAATCGAAATATAAATTGATAAAACATCAGATTATTTCGTATAATCTAAAAAGAAAATTCATTAAATACAACGACTGGCTCTTCTAGATTATTATTCATTACAACTACATTCGCACACCCCTTTGGCGCATGCTCTTCTATGTACATACAACAAGCTGCATGATATCGCTGAATAAACATATCCTCAGCTTTCTCTTTACTTCCAAAAGCTTGAGCTTCTCTTTTGGAACCACGTTCTCTAGTAATCTGAAAATCTGTTTCTACAAATACTTTATAGTCAAATAAATGTTTTAGTTCCTCCTTAAATAAAAAGGTTCCATCTACTATAAATATTGTATCTTCTGAAGCTAATACAGGTTCAGAATGAATATACATATCGGTCTCTAAATCGTGTGATTGTATTTCATAACGCATCGTACCATCAGGTCCTAATGGGATTAATAATCGTTCTGAAATAGCTTTATAATCATGAGCATCTTCATAATATCCCTTCGCTGATTCCTTCCCTTGTGAATATCGAATTGCTCTTGGATTGTGGAAATAATCGATACTCGTTCGAATTACTTTTCTTCCTTGACTTTGAATTTCTTTCGCCAATTCATTTGCAAATGTTGTTTTCCCTGGAGCTGTAATCCCACTAACACCCACTCTTGCAGGATGATTTAATTTAAGCGCACATATATGCTCCGCGATTTCACGAATAACTGTTTGACGTTTCACTTCAATTCCCCCTTATGGAATCTAACCACATACTCCCTTATGTTAATGGAAAATAATTCTTCCTGCCATTTTAGTTTATCATTCAATGCGTATGTTGTAAAAATATGTATTCGTTTCTTTAATGGTATTATAAATAAGAAAAAATGCAGCACCACGCCGCATTTTCTCTCTTTCATCTTTCTATAAATAATAATTAAACATGCCTACGATCTTTTCTTTGCACTTCACCCAAAAGGATAAATTGTTTAAAAATGATATCGTCATTTCTTTTGAATCTTGAATATCTTGCGCTAATGCTTGATTTACTTGTTGCAGAAGAGGACCACCCTTTATATAGAAATTCATCTCATCATTAATATAAAAGCTGCGTGGAGTAAAATTTGCGGTTCCGATCACAATTGTTTCATTGTCAAACACCATAGCTTTTCCATGAAACATCCCTTTCTTATATCCATATACAGAAATACCATTCTCGACCGCTTGGCGAATATAAGGATATGCAGCCTCTTTTATAAAAGGAACATCCGGTTTGTAAGACCACAGTATTTTAATGGAAATACCGCGTTTCCTTGCTTGAATTAAAGCATTCATAAGTTTTTCATCTTTTGGTATAAAATATGGAGTGGCAATCACAATAGATTGTTTTGCCTGCTTTATTAATTCGATATACTTTTGGATCATATCATGACCATTATAACTAGATAGTGTATATAACGTTTTCCCTGGGACACTCTGCTTAGAAGTACTTATTATTGCTTCAGAAGTATCTCGTCTCCAGTCTAATGCAAACTGTTCTTCTAAATCTTGCACCCCTTCTCCTGTTATTCGTATATGATAATCTCGCCAATATCCAAATTTCTTGTCTTTTCCTAAATATTCATCTCCTATGTTAAAACCACCACTGTATCCTATTTTTCCATCAATTGTTGTAATTCGGCGGTGATTCCGATGGTGTAGCGAATAAAATGAGAATGGCAATTCAGGTTTTCTACTATATGTAAAATGAACACCACTTGCTTGTAATTCATTTTTCATTTTTCTTTTGAAAGACAAATCATTAATCCGATCGACTGAAAGATATACTTGTACACCTTCTTTCGCTTTTTCTTTCAACAGCTGCACAAAAGTATGGCTGCTTTTATCATCTGAAAGGATGAAGAAATAACTAAAAATTGAATGTTTCGCCTCTTTTATATCAGAAAATAGCTGCTGATACAAAGATTGCCCATCAACATATAATTGCAAATCACTATAGTGAGGTTCATATTCTTTCGTTTGATTCTTTTTCGCTTCTATTTTTCTTCCTAGTGTTACATCAACATGCATCGAAACAAGCAGAAAAACTAATATAGCAATAATAATAGAAATAATCCGAAGTATTTTTTTCACCATTTCGTTTTCCTTCCGTACAAAATAATTTGTCTCTACATAGTATTTCAACAGAAGTTGCTTTTAATGCTCGTTTACAGAACGTTTCATTTTCTTTTTACCATTATTTCTTCATACAAGGAGGAACATATGAAGAATCTTAAAGTGAAAATACCCATCGTCTTTATTCCCGGTCTTTTTGGTTCGATGAGTAATAGTATTATTCCTGGTACAGGTGATTGGAGTTTTGGAATCTCAGCATTTGTATACGAGCCTTTCATAATGCGGTTTTATATAAAAGCATATCAATACTACAAAAGATACTTTAATGAACCCATACACAAAAGGGGTACAGCATTCAACTGTACCCCTTTTATATCCTTATTAAATAAAATTTCGAGCATCGTTATTACGACCAAATTTATAAATAGCAATTAAGAAGAAGGAAATTGCAAAGGCGAATAAGATTAAAATGTTTAAATATAAATCTGCGAACTGCGTTCCTTGTTGTAATTTCGTGATTGTATCTAACAACCAACGCTGTGGAAGAAATTCAGCTATTTTTTGCACTGTTGCTGGCATAATTTCAAACGGAAAGAAGCATCCCGCAAGCAAACATGTAGGTGTAATAATGATGTTTTGCATTGCGTTTGCAGAAGTTGAATTTTTCGCAAAAGATACAATTGCTAACGATAAACCAATTGCGATTAAGCCAAATAACATCAATACTCCAATCATAACAATTAACGGCATATTTGGGTCAATATGAAATACTTTCGTCATAAATAATACTGTTACAACTATTTGTACGATTGAAATTAGCATATTAACAGCTACATTAGATAAGATATACTTCCTTCCATCTATTGGTGTTGATAATAATCTAAAATACGTTCTGTTCTCTTTTTCTTTCAAAATGAGTTCTGAAAAGTTCATCGCTGAAAATAGCATAAACATCATGAGATAACCAACTGTTTGATTCGTCATATCTTTATTTTTCGAAGTATCCTTAAGCGTATGAGCTGTTAACTTGAATGAATTTTTTTGATAGCTTGCATACATCTTGTCAAACTTACTTTGATCATCTTGTGCTACTTTACTCATTGCCGTTATATTATCAATATAATTATACAAATAAGATTTGATAAAACCTGTGATTTGCGCACCTTTAATGGAGGAGATTTCAATGTGACTCGGCTTGCCATCTCGAACACTTTGCGAAAAACCTGAATCTAACGTAATTACTGCATCAAGTTTTTTCGAGGCAAGGTTCTCTTCTATTTCTGATGATTGAATTTTACTTACTTTTACATGGTCTAATCCCTCTATAAATTTCACCGTATCACTTGCTATATAATGATTTTCATGATTTACAATCCCAATACGTAATGTCCCCTGTCCTACATTTCCATAAATCATAAATGAAATTAATGCTCCTGCTATTGGCAATCCAATAATAATAAGTAGCCCTTTTTTATTTTTCAAAAGTACAGATAATGTTTTTTGTATGAGCCATAAAATATCTTTCATATTATAGCCCCTCCCGTCTGCGTAATGCGATAATCGCAATCAATAAAAACAATGCTGAAATTCCAAGATTTAAAGAAATTACCAGAAATGCTGCCCCTAAATCATTTGCATAAATTATTTTCATAATCGCTGTATTTGCCCATGTTAATGGCGACATATTTGTAACCATATTTTCTTCGACTACAAAATATGCTCCGCCAAAAAAAGAAGCTAACTGTACAACAACCATAATAACTGCTCTAGCTGCCTCACCTGTTTTCATAATATATCCCATTCCTAACCCAAAGCTAATCGCAAGTAATACTTCTGTCAGTAGAATAAGAAACACTACGCCAAGATGTTCACCCCAATTTGCCTGATACACAAACATACTAAAGAAAATAACAAGCAGTAGACAAAGTCCATTTGTGACAAGACTACCAAATACTTTTCCAATGAAAATTTCCGCTTTACTAACAGGCGCGGCGATTAAACGATCTCCTGTTTTTCGCAATCGCTCTCCGCGAATCAGAAAACTCGCCCCCATCGCTCCGTACAGGGCAATCATTGTCGTCATTACAACCGCATAATAATCCATAGAACTTGGTTTTTTAGCAGCTTGTAAAGATGTCTCTTTTATATAATCATCATGATTTCCGCTTGAAATAACTGTACTCACTTTCCCTGGATCTACTTTCGCGACTTCTACTGCTACGTTGTACTTATCGATAAATGTAGTAAGCATCCCCTCAACAATACTTCCTTCAATGCTATTTCGATCACTCTCATATAATTTCACGCCATCTTGATTCATTTCTACATAGCCAGCATATTTATTTTGTTTCACTTCTTCTTTTCCATCTACATCCGTAGAAACTTTTTTAAAATGAATTCCCGATTTACTTGTTTCTTTTATAAATGCTTCAAATGACTGCGAGAACTTACTATCCGCTTCATCTTTATATAATACTTGTATATTTTTAATAGAAAGATTGTCACTATTAAATGCATTTGTTAAAGCTGTTCCTAAAATGAGCATAAGCACAACTGGGAATGCTAACATAAAAACTAATGTTCTTATATCTCGAAACTCTCTTTTAATTTGCGTGATAGCAATATTGAAGATGTTCAAGCGGTGAACCTCCTTTTTCTATTTACTATTGATCTTGTAATTTTCTTCCCGTCAATGTCAAAAACACTGTTTCAAGGTTTGGTGCCTGTTCTTCTAATGATCGTATTTCTACATCGTGACTAATAAAATATTGAATGATTTTATTTAAATTGTTCACTCCTGTATCGGAATTCACTTTAATTATGTTTTCTTCTATTTGAACCGCCTTAACCCCGCTAATTTCTTTAAGTTGGTTCACATTCATATTTTCAAGCGATTTCACTTCAATCCAAATATCTTTCGTATCAGTAATGATCGCTGTTAACTGTTCTTTCGTTCCTTCTGCAATAATCTTTCCATGATCAACAATCGCAATTTTCGTGCAGATTTCCTCCACTTCTTCCATATAGTGACTTGTATAAATGATTGTGCTCCCCATTTCATTTAACTTTCGAACAGACTGGAGAATGTAGTTTCTTGACTGCGGATCAATCCCTACTGTCGGCTCATCCATAATAATTAACTTCGGCTGATGCGCAATCGCACAAGCGATGTTAAGTCTTCGCTTCATTCCACCAGAGAAATTTTTTGGGTAGCTTTTATGTTTATCACTAAGTCCTACAAATTGAAGAGCTTCTTCTACTCTCGCTTTCAATTCCGCCCCTCGTAAACCATATAATCCTGCAAAAAACTTTACATTTTCATAGGCTGTTAACTCTTCGTAAATTGCTATATCTTGCGGGACAATACCGATATTCATTTTTGCAAAACGATTATGCTTTTTTATATTTTTCCCTAGTATACAAATCTCGCCTTCGTTACTTCGTAATAACCCAGCAACCATATTAATTGTTGTACTTTTACCAGCACCATTTGAGCCTAAAAAACCAAATATTTCTCCTTGTTTAATAGCTAAAGACATATTATCTACTGCGATGAAATCACCAAATTTTTTCGTTAAGTTTTTTATTTCTAATGCGTTCATCATTTCACCCCTGTTTCAGTTTCTCTGCTCTTATTATAAGAAAAAAGAATGAACCTGCTCAGTGCATAAGTTCATTCTTTTCATATGAGATCATTCATCTCACTTATTCTTTATTGCATCGGTAATAACATTGTCACGGAAAAACCATTTGTACCATCAACAATAATCGTCCCGTTAATAGAAGCTGTCCGTTCTTCCATACCGCTAATGCCGAGCCCTTTTTTCACTGCATCTTTTTTGAAAATATAAATCGCAACATTTACACAAAAATATAGAAGCAAAGCAAATACAATCCATGGTAAATTCGTCACACTAGAATGGACATAACTGAACACGATGTATAAGAAAACGATCAGCTTACTAATAATCATCCAAAATTCCATGTTTTTAATCCACGGTTCCCTTTAAATAGTAAATTGCAATTTGCGTACGATGCTCGAGTCCCGTTTTATTAAGAATTGACGTAATATAGTTCGCAATCGTTCCTTCTGATATAAAAAGCTGTTTTGAAATCTCTTTATTCGAAAAGCCTTTCGCAATAAGAGCGATAATACTAAGCTCTCTTTCTGTGAAAAGACTCGTATCTATTTTCGACTCTTCTTTATTTTCTTGTAAGTTTAATTTAATTTTATCAAGGACTACATCTTGCATCACAGTTTGTCCGTAATAGACACTTTTTAGCGCATCTCGAATACGCTCTGGATCATTATTTTTTAATAAATAACCTTTTGCCCCATTTTTCACTGCATCTAAAATGTATTCGTCATCATCAAATGTCGTTAAAATGAGCGGCTTTGTTTTTGTTTGTTCACAAATTAACTTCGTTGCTTCCACGCCGTTCATATTCGGCATACGCACATCTAAAAGCGCAATATCTACATCATATTTTTTGCAATACTCTAGAGCCTCTTGTCCGTCATTTACTGTTTCTAACACTTCAAATTCTTCGTATGTACTTAAAATAATCTTCATGCCTTCTCTAATAAATGAGTTATCATCAGCGATTATCACTTTTATTTTCATGGTTGTTAGCAAGTACTCCCTTACTAACATTCACATCCTTCCCCCATATAACTTTTCTTCTCACTCATTATATAATTGCTTTTAAACCTTCCAAAACTAACCCAATCATAAAGCCACAAACAGCACCATTTACACGAATCCACTGCAAATCTTTCCCTACATTATTTTCAATCATTTCAATTAGTGTCTGATCATCTAGCTTATCAAGATTTTCTTGTACAAGCTTTCCTATTTTAGAATGATTGTTTTCGACAAAGGTTACAATTTGCTTTTGCAACCAATCTTCCATTTTTTGAATCGTTACGGGATCTTCTTTTACTTTATTCATTTGCGTTATTAAAAATGAAAGAAGATATTTATCTGTAAACTCTTCTTTTTTAATAAAAGCAACTGCTCTTTCCTGTACTTGTTCCAACAATTCTGTTATTTTTTCACTAGCTTCCCAATTTGCAATCAAACTTTCCTTCCAATTCTCTAATTCCTGTAATACTGCTTCATTTTCCTTTACATGAATAAGTTCTTGCCGAATCTTCTTTAATATAAGTTGTCTTGTGCTATTATCGTGATTTTGTAAACTACTAATATTACTAATCACAAACTTCTGCAAAATGTTTCCGATCTTTTCTTCATCGACAATATTCATAAAGGATTTAAGCGTAAACTGTAAAAATCCATCTACTTTTATATTTTCCATCGCTTTCATGCCTAAACTTCCAAGCTGATAACGTGCTTCGTCTTGAGCTGTCCACTCTTTTGCTTTCACTAACATATAATCAAGTGTTTTTTCATCATATTCTTGTACAACTAATTGATCAATAAGGACTTGCAGTATATTTTCTGTGTTAATCGTATGCAAATACGTTTTTAATTCTTTTTCAATTACAGTAGCTAATTTTTCAGTATTAATTTGAAGGATTGCTTTTTCAGCAATTGTAACAATCCCTTTTTTCACGCTATCCGATTGTAACTCTCTTTCTGCAATTTGTAATACTACTTGTGCTAACTGCATCTCTTTTACTTTATTTGTTATACTTTCTTTCGTCAGCCAATCATTTTCCAGTGTGGAAACAAGTCCTTTCGTAATTCGTTTCCGATTTTTTGGTAGCAACGCTGTATGCGGAATTGGGATTCCCATCGGATGACGAAACAGTGCCGTAACTGCAAACCAATCGGCAAGCCCGCCTACTAAACCAGCTTCAAATCCACCTTGTATAATTCCACCTGCTACTGTTCCTTGAAACGGGAGTGTTGCGGCAAACCCCACTCCCATTACTCCAAGTGAAATTCCCGCTATATATTTTGATTGTAATGACATTCCATTTGCACATCCTTCTTTATGTAGAGTAAACTTTTCAATCTATAAAGCAATTACATTCTTCAACAAAAGCATATATCTATACTATAATGAATGCCATTAGAAACAACAAAGAATTCATTATAAAAACGAGAGGCTGACGCGCCCCTCGTCTTTATAATTTTATGATATTGTTAAAAATTCGGCAATTGGTCCAAGCACAAGCACCGGTAAAAATGTTAAAGCACCTACGATGAATATCGTACCAAGTAAAATCCCGCCAAACAAACGACTGTCGGTATGGAACGTACCAATCGTTTCAGGTACAATTTTTTTCTTTTTGAGTCCAACTGCAGCAGCAAGCATCGTAATGATACTAAAATAACGGCCAATATACATAACGAGACCTGTTGAAATATTCCAAAACGGTGTATTATCATTTAATCCTTCAAATCCGGAGCCATTATTCACAGCAGACGATGTATATTCGTATATAACTTGTGTTAAACCGTGAAAACCAGGATTCGAAATGCTATCTGTTCCGAAATGTGTTGAAAAGGCAATTGCTGCAGCGCCAAGAATAAGTAATGGCTGAGACACAATGGTAATAGCGATTAATTTCATTTCTTTTCCTTCTAATTTTTTATTAAGAAACTCTGGCGTACGTCCTACCATTAATCCAGCCAAAAATACGGCAATCATTGCATACATGATCACGTTCATGAATCCAACTCCAATCCCGCCAAATACAGTTCCTAAAAGCATATTTACGAGCGGGACCATTCCTCCAATTGGTGTTAACGTATCATGTGTAGTATTCACGCCCCCTGTCCCCGAAGCGCTTGTAACAGTTGCATATAAAGCAGAAGATATAACGCCAAGACGCATTTCTTTCCCTTCCATATTTCCTTGTGAACTTTCTATACCAATTTGATTTAATAGCGGATTTCCTTTCAATTCAGATAAGGCAAGTGTAGAAAACCCAACGATAAACAAAATAAGCATCGATACAAAAAACATTCTTCCTTGTTTCCGATTTCCAACCATTCGTCCGTATACAAACGGAAATGCCATTGGAATTAACATTTGCAGCATCATTTGCAGCACATTACTAATCATATTTGGGTTTTCAAAAGGATGTGCGGAAACTGTTCCAAAGAAACCGCCGCCATTATCTCCAAGTTCTTTAATAGCTAGTAAAGACGCTACTGGCCCGCGGGGAATTACCTGTTCCGTCCCTTCTAACGTTTTTGCGATAATTGTAGAATCTAACGTCTGCGGTGTTCCTAGTGCTAGAAAAATGAGCGAAGCTACAAATGAAATTGGTAACAATACCCTTATAATAGATTGAGCAAAATCAACAAAGAAGTTCCCAATTTTTTTACCTGCTAGCACACGAATAAACGTAATCCCAATCGCCATTGAAGTTGCAGGTGCTGCAAACATCATAAACGTTATCCCAGCCATTTGAGAGAAATAAGATAAATTACTTTCGCCCCCATAATGTTGTAGATTCGCGTTTGTCATAAACGTAATGGCTGTATGAAACGCTAACGTCGGCTCCATTCCCGGAAAATGATTTGGATTTAACGGTAACATCCCCTGTAACCGAAATATAGAATACACAACAAGAATAAAAAATAGATTCGTAATAATTAAACAAAACAAATAGCGCTTCCAGCTTTGACTATAGCCTTTAATGTCCGCTACTTTAAACAAAATTTTTTCTAGCGGACCAAATACCTTTTGAAATGGTCCCTTTTGCTGAAAAACATTGTATATGTAATCCCCCATCGGTTTTGCGACAACTACAAACAGACAAATTGTAATTAGACTTGTAAGCCAACTCACTCTTTTCCTCTCCTCTGTTATCTCTATATTTTTCTCCATTAAATATAGAGATAAGTTTAATTGTAAATTTTTACCATAGAGAGAATAAAAGAAAACACTAGGCCGCACCTAGTGTTTTTTACACACAAGTCCCCCCTCTCAAAACGCTGACGAGGTTAGCTGTCGGATTCGGACCTTGAGAGTAGCCCTACCTAAAAAGGATTCACCCCGAGTGACAAAGCACAAAATTGGTTCCCCCGCTCCTAAGTGGATTAAGCGATATTCGGCTGTAAAATTTTCCATTTGTCTGTTAATATACTCTTCTAAACTCTTATTGTAAAGAGAGAAAATACAAAAAAGAAAACTTCCCTTAACGAAAGTTTTCCTTCCACATACTACTCTCAATAAACCGCCACTACAAAAATAAAAGCGATATACAAACAAAGTGGACTGTATAACCACGTATCATACACCGAAAATTTTGTTCCCTTTACTTTTTTAAAGAATCCAACGTACTTCATATCACCAACTGCACGTAATAAGAAAACCCCAACTAAAACCATACATCCCCATTTTGTATAACGACTCGGATTCCAGAAATCCAAGTATCCACTTTGCGCTAATAGAATCATAGCAAAACATAGAATGGCAAGTGCCACTGCAAAAGTTCCTATTTTCCGCGGAACAAAAGCATATTCGTCGCTGTCCTTTTTCATCGGAAGAACAACCTTGCTTCCCCAAGACCCGCCACATCCCCAGTACATATGAATAAGGCTGATGAACACGAGTATGCTCGCACCTAAAATGATGAAAAATGATGCCATTGTATTCCCTCCTACTTGTACTTATGAAAAAATTTTTTCTCTTACTTTTCTATAGCCTATATAAGGAAACTATATAATGAAGAACTTTTCCTCATAACTTACGGATAGGACTAAAAAGTGCAATCATAACTTCCATAACCTTTGCAGCTGCTGCCAATGCAAATACTGCAACTGGATTATAAGCAGAAATGATCCCACCTACTAAAGCACCCAATGGCATAGCTAGACGAGTAAGTACTCGTGAGAAGCCAAGAACCCTTCCTTGCATATCGGTAGGCACTGTTTCTTGCCGGATTGATGCTACGATCGTGTTCCAAGCTATATTACAGATCATTGCAACGCCAAAAGCAATACCAGGTGCTAGCCAATATTTGCTCCAGATTGCATAAGTTAAGCCGATAGTACCTATACCTAGAAGAACAGGGATAAGAATTCCGCGTCGAATGTACCTTTCAAGTGGGACTGCAATCATGCTCCCTAAAAGTCCTCCAACTCCAATTAAAGTATAATTATAACCGCTTTGTTCAGCAGTTAAATGTAATGTTGAAAGCAAGTAATACATAAATACTCCTAGTACAGCACTGGCACCAAAATTACCAACCATAGCTTGTAGGGATAAAGCAAGGTTTAGCCGATTATTCGTCAGCCATTTCAGTCCTTCTTTCATATCTCTTGTTATGCCTTGTAATACATTACCTTCTCTAACGATGGCCTTATTTCCTCCTAATTCAGGTAAGAGTAATACTACAATTAAAGTAGCGGAAAAGGAGAAGACATTTAACCAAAGCGCGTTAAATCCTCCTATTATGACGATTGTCATTCCTGCCAATGTTGGACCTGCTAAACTAGCAATCTGATTAACCATTTGATATGCCGAATTCGCTTTTGTTAACTTTTGACCTGCAATATACGGAATTGCTGTAACAGTAGCTACATCAAATAACATGGATAAGACAGCTAAAATAAAAGAAATAACGTATAGATGCCAGAGTTGGAGAACCTCCAAAAAATGGAGAATTGGAACTAGTCCTACCAAGAACATACTTCCTAAATCAGCTATCCACATTAACCTTCGTCGATTACAGCGGTCTACCATTACGCCAACGATAGGACCAAATAAAACAATAGGTAATACACTAGTAGCAAAAAGCGAACTCATAACTATTGCAGAACCAGTCAACTCATAAGCAATTCAAGGAAGCGCAAACGTATAAAGAGCGTCACCGAGCCGAGAAATTAGTATACTAGAAACAAAAACCATATAAGAACTAGGTAAATGTGTGACTCTTGCTAACCACTTTTCACTAGTTCCATTCGAGGGCAACGATGAGTTGAACTTTCTTTCTTTTTTAAGGGTCAATCTTAGTCCTCCTTTCTGTATATAAATGTTATAACTTATTTAAATATCGCTATTCAGACAGGAATCACAAAATATTTCCGAATCTTACAAATTCTATTCTTAGTTTAACATAATTTTGAGTGAATCCCCTTACTCCAAAGATAGTGTAGCTAGACAGCATATGATAAGAAAATTTTGGAATATAAAACTACTATTTTTTTTGCGAAAAAAGGAGTCCTTCCCTAAATCAACGAATTTGTTAATTACAACCTAAAACAAAAAATGACTGAAGGTGACTGGATGGTAATTTATATCGCATTATTACGAGGTATTAACGTAAGTGGACACAATAAAATTAAGATGGCTGAATTGAGACATACCCTGGAAACGATGGGCCTTAGCCAGGTTCAAACGTATATTCAAACTGGCAATGTCCTTTTCAAATCGGAGGAGGATCCAGAATCGCTACGCCTCCGAATCGAGGATGGAATCAGAACCAATTTTGGCATTTCAATCACCGTTGTCTTAAGAACAGCCGAGGAACTGGAGCGGATCATTGCAGATTGCCCATATGCAGATGTCCCTCTAGCTAAAGGAGAAAGCATTCACGTTTCCGTATTGACAGAAGCACCGCCGCAGAAGGTGGTTGATTTATTGGTAAGCAGTGAACGTAATAACGATGAATACCATATCCACGGACGTGAAATTTACTTCTTGTTCCGTCAAAGCATCTTGGATTCCAAGCTGGCAAAAAATATGCAAAAACTTGGAAATACGGCAACAACGCGTAACTGGAATACGATCAACAAAGTATCCGCGTTAGTAAAAGCAATGCAAGTTTGACGTAAATAAACATGTTCGAATTTTATGGTCAGAACCCTATAGGTAAGCTATAGGGTCTAAATTATTTTTTAACATATAATCCGCAGCCATGCAGTCAAAACATAACTTGTACTCGTTTTCTCCCTTTGTTTTAAACCTCACATGTGGCAGAAAAAGGCCCTGACCGCTTCTATGTACGGCCAGATGCTCTCGTCTCCCCTAAAATGAAACTGGTTTTTATGTCAGTTTCTCAACTTGTATTTATATCAGAAGCTGCACTTCTAAATTAGTAAACTTCCCCATTAAATCGATATGTAGGACATCCTTTTATATTCGTTTTTATTCGAAAGACTCCACCAGCACTTGCATCTGTAGTATGCATTTTGGCTGTTGTAATGTATAACTCATTTAAGTCACTTCCGCCAAATGTACAAGATGTTACATATAAAGCAGGAATAGGAATACTTAGCAAATGTTCTCCATTCATAGGATTCCAGCTTGATACTTTAGAACCTCCCCAATGGGCAATCCACAACATTCCTTCTTCATCAATTGTCATTCCATCAGGAAATCCTTCTTCTTTTCGCATGACAACCACATCTCGTGAATTTTCAATATGACCTGTGCAACTATCATAATCAAAACGAACCACTTTTCTTGTCGGCGTATCTATAAAATACATATACTTATGGTCTGGTGACCAAGCTAAACCATTAGAAGTACTTACATGTTCTACTTTCTTCTTTACAGTTAAATCGGTATCTAAACAGTAAAGAGCGCCCTTTCCATCAATGCCAACAGCGTCTGTAGTACCAGCCCAAAAACGCCCTGCCGGATCATATTTTCCATCATTAAAACGATTTTCTTGTAAATGACTTTCAGGGTCACAAATAGCTTGCAGTTCTTCCGTATCCGAATTTAAGAAATAAAAGCCATTCTCTAAAGCAAGAATCATTTCACCAGATTCACTCGGAACCACTGATCCTAGACAGATTTCCTTATCTTCATTTGTAATTGGATTATAGATATGAACCTTCTTCTCCAATATATCAACCCAATACAATAACTGCTTTTCACTATCCCAGCAAGGCCCTTCTCCAAGAGTAGCCTTCGCATCAATGACTAGTTCTAATTCACTTAACAAATTAACCCCTCCTTATTAAAGAATATTCTGTCTTTTAATGATAACATGTAATAGTTTCGAATTAATGACATATATTCTTTACCTTGAACCATAATAATCCCCTTCAAATCACTTATCTGAAGGGAATTCCTTATCTACGTAATAAACTTTAGCTTATAAGACGCGTAATTCGCTTCTTCTTCCATGACAACCTGTAATATCCGTATTGTAAAAGTAAACTCACAATAAACGCAGCTGGATACCCAACCCATATTCCTTTTATTCCAAGACTCGTATGATACGAAAGGAAATAAGCTACCGGAACTTCTACAAGCCAAATCGATATAACCGCAAAAATAGTCGGCCACAATACAGTTCCGCTCGCTCGCATTGTTGCACCAATAATTTGCGCATGACCGAAAATTAAGTAACTCCATAACGTAATCATAATGAGACTATGTGCAATATCAATCGTATTCTGACTCGTTAAAAAGAGCGCTAAAATTTGTTTTGAAAACAAATAAATAAAAGAGATTAATATTCCTCCAATTACATAGTTCATAACAAGTCCTGCCCTGATTACTTTTTGCAGACGATCAAATTGATTTGCTCCAATGGACTGCGCTGCAAATATGGAAACGGTAATCCCAAGACTCACTGCTGGCATCTGTACATAACTTGCCACTTGGTTCACGACTCCATATGCTGCAGTTGCATCTGATCCAAAGCGATTTACAAAGGAAATAACGGCAATCTCTGATAATGAAACAAGTATCATATTAATACTTGCTGGAATGCCAAGACGTAATAATAATTTTAATAACTCCCAATCCATGCGAAGATACTTTCGAACTGTTGCATCAAATTGCAATGGATGTTTCGTTTTCCTTAAATAAACTAACAAAATAATAAATGTAACAATTGTTGATATAACAGAAGCATATGCTGCGCCGTACACACCAAGTTTCGGCAGACCAAGCCAACCAAAAATAAGAATAGGTAAGAATGCCATATTTAGTCCTGTACTAACAATTAAAAAATAAAATGGTGTTTTAGAGTCCCCTGTCCCGCGCATAAATGTTGTATAAGCAAAATACAAAAATAGCACTGGCATGGAAATAAATAAAATTCGTGCATAGTGAACGCTTATTTCAATGATATTTTCCGGCGTACCAACAAGTAGCATAATATCCATTGCAAACATACTACCCACTACCGCTAAAATCGCTCCAAGTACAAACGTAAATGTCAACGTTGTACCGACGATGGCCTTTAAACGTTCTTCATTACGAGCCCCAAAAGCCTGCCCAATTAAAATCGAACTACCAGACCCAATCCCAATTACAAATGAAATAAGTAGAAAAAACAACGGAAAGAAAGCTGATATAGCAGCTAAGTCATTAATACCAAGCCAACGTCCTACCACTACCATACCAAACAACTGTCCAAGCGACTGTAATACATTACTTAATAGTAAAGGAATGAGAAACATAGCCATAGAACGCCATATTGGTTTACTTTCTGTTCCTTCTTCAGTTATTTTCATGTTTCATAACCCCTTTTATCGAGAAATGTCGCGATTATATCCTTGCTCTCCATATGGCAGCAATTTCTCTAACCACTTCTCTTCTAATTTTTTCAATTCTTCTTTTTCGTTAAAATATCTAGTATCTTTCTTTTTCAACACTTCTAATATTTCAAACTCAAAAGCATCTGCCCCGTATTCCTTCCAATCATCTTGCAATGCCTTATTCGTATGAGAACCCATATTAAGTAAAAGTCGTCTTCCACTCATCGTTTTGAAATTCCTTGTACTCTCTACATACACTTTTTCGTTCTTTGTATTTCGAATACAATAAATCCCTCCTTCTATTTCGGTTTCTTTATACAGTTGTTTTAATTCTTCTCTTCTATCCAATTTCCTTTCTCCTTTCACTTTATCTATATATATCTATTTTAATTTTTCGCCATCTAAGTCACTGCTGTGCAGAATTCAACATGAAAGCTACTTGCTTGCTCCTTTTGTTTTAACCTGGCATGTGGTAGGAAAAGGCCCTGACCGCTTCTATGCATGGCCAGATGCTCTCGCCCATCTAAAGAGAAATAGGGTTTTTATATCGATTTTTAAATTTGTATTTCTCTACATTGTTCTTTATAACTTCACCCAGTACTGACTTCCATCAGATGTTCTGTCAAGGAAACCATATTCAATTAAATACCTTCTTAACGTGACATAATCAGGAAATACATGTTCTAAAATCTCATTAACTTCTTTTTCTGTATATTTTTGATTGCTATCAAACTTTTTCACTAAATGTTTCAAAATAATGAGCTTTCGCTTTTGTTTTTTCGGAAATTTAGAGAGAGGGCCGTCTAATCCTTCTGTAAAGTGCAATTTTAAAACCTCTTCATTCTCCGCTTCGGTAATGTTATACCGCTGATCAACCATCGTAGCTGTACGATGAATCGGGAGAAATTTAGGTTGAGTCGTCGCCTTTTCTTCTGACAACTCCATAAGCGCTAGAAACACTTTAGCTTGTTTCATCTTCTCCCTTAATGTAAAACGATGATTCCGAATTGTTGAAGTGCTTCCACCGTCCATTTCCTGTACAATCTCTTTATCGTTTAAACCCATATGAAAGAACTGAACCATCTTCTTCTGCAAATCTGTTAAACCTGTTAACTTCTTATCTAACCCTAATATATAGTCAAACATAGAAATATGTTCGTTTGCGATATGAAGCTGTGTAAACTTCTCTGCTTCATAAAAAACGTTTTCTTCTTGATAAATAATACCTTTCACAAATTTTTCTCCGCAGGCTAAACAAATGTACTCTTCAGTGTCTTTCTCAAATATATATCCTTTTTTCAATTCCTCTACTGTGGCATTCCAAAACCATTCTGAAATATCATTCATGCTAAACAATCCCCTAAAAAGTTTATTTTAAAAACAAACAAATTATGATTCCGTTTATTTTTATTTATAATATCATAATAAAAATAAACATTTCAACATATTGTTTCCCTATTTTCAAACAAAATCAAATATCGTTTATACTTCACGGATTTTAGAAGAGAATTTCATTTCCCTGCAATAAAACAAAATTTTTATCAACAGGGAATCCCTGCCCATCGGTAGTGAAACAAACAAATGCAAATTTTTTTACAAATACATATGAAAAATAAAATAGCAAATAGGACTAGCTACCAGTCTAGTCCTATTTGTTATTAGCTTTATTAAATTTTTCTTTTTTCTCGATTAACTTAAGGAAAATGAAACCAACTATTGTAGCTAGGAAGACGAGGAGTAATTGAAGAGATAGTCTAAATGAAATGATTGATTGAAGCTGTCTAGAGTTAACACTGCAACGCATGTCCTTATTTCACCAAAAAGATTTTATGCTTTTGGTTTCATCCCTGCCGATGCAATTGTAATAGGTGCAGTATTTTCTCCTCTTTACTCCCTTTATGTTCAATACGCTTTGTCACAACCCCATCTTGCATAAATAATATACAATCTCCTATCTCCGCTGCCACGTCCATCATATGTGTGGAAAAAATAATAATTGTCCCATTTTTCTTGATGTCTTGTAAAACCTCAACGAATGCATTGACCCAAAATGGATCCAAACCATTTGTCGGTTCATCTAATAATAATAGTTTCGGTTTCCCTAACAACGCTTGTCCAAATACTAAGCGTTGCCGCATTCCCTTTGATAAATGTTTTACAAGTTCATTCCTCTTTTCAATCAGACCGATCTTTTCTAAAATCTCTTGTATTTGCTTTTGACTTACCTTTCGTAACACACCATAAAAAGAAAGAAATTCATGCACAGTCATCATTTCCTGTGCATGGAAGTCATCTGGCATATATCCAATTTGCGACACGTATGCATTCCTGTTTTCATGGAGGGCGATACCATTTAAGACGATCGTGCCTTCTGTCGGTTTTGAAATACCTGCCAATATATGAAGAAGTGTACTTTTTCCTGCACCGTTCCCGCCGCATAGCACGAGGCACGTTCCTCCGTCTACTTGAAGTGAAAAGTGAGAAAGTGCTTGTTTTGTCTTATATTCTTTTGAAACCTCACTAACTTGTAAAAGTGTCATTGCATTTTTCTCCTTTCTAGCTTCCATGCAGAGAGAGTAAACCCAAAAGCCATATAGATCAGTGTATATAAAATAAGAACTCCCCACGCCGCCTCAGATTGTAAGAAAGTAATGAGAGAATCGTATGCTTGTCCAAATATCGCACCGCCGCCTAATTGAACAACAAATACGATACGAAGCAATTCAGCAGGATTAATAAGCAAAGCTATTTTTAGAAGCACAGCAATCATCGGATACGGAACAAGGCTAAGAACAGCGATAAGCGCAGTAGGCCAAATCATAATGAGGAAAAACCAAACTCCGACAGAGATTGTTAGCGCCTGCCATCTTGTTACAACAAAAGAACCGATCACGACACCGATTATTAGAAAAAAAAGCATTAATACTATTGAAAATACATAAAGAGCCAGCACCCATTTCATAGATAATGCACTTCCACTAATAAGGCCGATTATAAGACTTATACCATAACTAAGTGTAAAAATAATGAGCTGCGCTGTAAATTGTCCGAATGCTTTTCCCATAACGTAAGCAACACTAGAAATGGGATACGTACTTAATAACCGCCACTGTCCGTTTTCCATTTCATTCGCAACAGAAAAAGAACTGATAATAAGCATAAATAACGGTATAATATACAGCACTAAATTCGCCATTGTACCTGTCATATTTGTGTATCCTGTTATAGTAGGCGTATTTCGCTCTAGTAAAAATAGTAAAGACAGAACGCTCGTCCAAAGGATTACAAATGTATAAGATGAACGTTGTCTTATCGTGATCCGCCACTCAGATTGCCAAATGTGCCACATAGTATCCCTCTTTCCACAAAAAAGGACAACCGGAGCGGTTGTCCTTTTTTATTAATGAGAATGATTCATATCCTTTTTCTTTGCATTCTCTTCTTTTATTTTCATCATCATATCCATGTTTTTGTTCCATTCATGCTTTTCTAAATCTTTTGCTACTAACACTTCACCTTTATTTTTAGAAACAAAGCTGTCCGCGTCTTTTTTATCTTTGAAAGAAATCACATTATAAGCCATCGGTGTTTTAATCTCTTTGTCATAAACATAAGTCGCTTTCTCTACTTCAACCCACTCTTTTGTATTGTAATCACGTACAAATTTTGCTTGCAACTTTTCATTCTTGTTTTTATTCATCCATTTGTACATACAACCTAGATCATCAAATTTCAATGATTTACCATTTTCAAGAATTACTTCTGTTCCGAATTGATCGTTCGTCACAAGCATATTACAATTGGCACATTTATCATTTTTCTCGTCAATTGCTACTGGCTTAACTTCCTTTTTCCCGCAACCAACTACTGTTAATAAAAGAGCTGCAACTATTGTAATAAATAAACCTTTCCATTTCATCTTCTTTTCCTCCCAATTTTAAATAAAGTGATACTTACCGCTAACATACTTACACTAATCATTCCGATTTGCATCTTAAATGAAGATTTGTATTCTTCTTTGTTTTCTCCCATTCCCATCATAGGTTCGGTATCTGTTAAAACTTGATTTTCAGGACTTTTCAACAATGTTTGGAGTACAATCATACCAGGCGCTTGGAAAAACAGCTGATATTCAGGAACTTCATTCGTTAGTGTTAGAAAAAATGGATCTGCACTGTATGGTATGCTGCTAAAGCCATTTCCCTTTGTATCTAATTTCAAAGGTGCGTCCCAATAATTATGTATAATTTTGTTCTCTGTACTGTTTATCGCTTGAGACTCATTTACATTCCCAATAAAGACATTGTCAGACACATGATTTTCATTGGCATTTTTAAATTGCATGCCAATAAAATTCTCGGTTACTTCATTATCTGAAATTCGGTTGTTATTCGCATTCTCCACATACATCCCAACACGGTTATAGGAAATTCGATTACCAATCGTTTCCGTGTTTTCTGCATCATACAGCAACAAGCCCTGTGCATTGACATTACGATTATTGAAAGTTAACTCGTTCCTTTCAATTTTTGTGTCTTTTGTTCCCATCACCATGGCACCTGTAATATTGTTGTGAGACTTGTTATTCTGTACGGTTATATGATTAGAAAACATAATATGTATGCCATAACGAGAATTTCCGATAGCATTACGAGATATTCGATTAAAATGACTATTTTCTATATAAATACCATCTCTTACTTTATCAATCTCGATCCCTTGAATCACATTGTTATTTGATTCCCATAAGTCAATTCCGTTTCCTTTAGAATTCCCTTTAATCAAACCACCTTCAACAACCGTACCACTTGTCTCATTAAATTTAATCCCGAACTGCTTTGTGTAGATTTGAAGATTTTTCAACCGATGATTCTTACCAGTAACATGAATAGCTTCCGTGTCCGCCTTACTACTGCATTGTTCTACCTTTATATGCTTCAAGGTGACAGATTGTCCTTTTACCGTAATAACGGGTTCTTTACGACAAGAACGAACCGTAACTTCTCCCGTCCCTTCCAAAGTAACAGGCTTTGAAAGAACGATTGCTTCATTATAGTTACCACTCGGTATTTTTACGATTCCATATTCAGGAGCAGCGTCAATTTGAGATTGTAACGTATCCTGTGCATAAGTATGGAATGAACAACTAAAAAAAATGATACAAAAGAGAAAAAAAACTCGAGTTATTTTCATATAGCAATCTCCTCAAATATCAGTCGACCTACATGAAGGATAACAAACAATTGTGTGGAATTTGTGAAGTAATTTTGTATTTTTTGACAAAAAAAGATATTTTTAAATATAAATCCATTTTACGTTTTCAACATATAAGTCACTTGTATAAAGAACAAAACATATCCTGCACTCACTTGCTCCTTTTGTTTTAAGCCTGGCATGTGGCAGGAATAGGCACTGACCGCATCTAGGCATGGCCAGATACTCTCGCTCATCTCAAAAGAAAGAGGTTTTTGTGTCAGTTTTTCACTTTGTATTTATACATGATTCCTCTATAGACTAAAAAAATAGGATCCTCACTTGAGAATCCTATCTTTTATATAATCTTTCATTCCTTCGGCTCAATCATTTGCTTCGGATCTACAATTTCATCAAATTGTTCCTCTGTTAATAACCCTGATTGCAGTGCTACTTCTTTTAATGTTAATCCCTCTTTATGTGCATGCTTGGCAATCTTTGCTGAATTTTCATAACCAATATGCGGATTTAATGCTGTTACAAGCATTAACGAGTTATTTAAGTGTTGCCCAATCATTTCCTCATTCGCTTCAATACCGACTGCACATTTATCGTTAAATGAAACAATTGCATCTGCTAATAATCGAGCAGATTGTAAGAAATTATAAGCAACGACCGGCTTAAAGACGTTTAATTCAAAGTTTCCTTGACTTGCCGCAAAGCCAATCGTTGCATCATTTCCCATAACTTGCGCTGCGACCATCGTTATAGCTTCACTTTGCGTTGGATTTACTTTTCCTGGCATAATAGAGCTTCCTGGTTCGTTTGCTGGAATCGTAATTTCCCCAAGGCCACTGCGCGGTCCACTTGCAAGCCAACGGACATCATTTGCAATTTTCATTACATCAGCTGCTAACGCTTTTAACGCCCCGTGCGTATAAACAACTTCATCATGACTTGTTAACGCATGAAATTTATTTGGCGCTGATACAAATTGTTTTCCTGTAAAATTACTAATTTCTTCGGCAACCATATCACCGAATTTTGGATGGGCATTAATCCCTGTTCCTACCGCAGTACCACCAATTGCAAGTTCTTTCATATATATACTGCTTTCTCTAATCATCCGCTCTGTCTTTTCAAGCATGCGATGCCAGCCGCTCACCTCTTGTCCTAACGTTAACGGCGTTGCATCCTGTAAATGAGTACGACCAATTTTAATAATATGAGAGAACTCGTTTACTTTTTCTTGCAACGTGTCTTTTAATTTTGCTACTGCTGGTAATACTTGTTCTTCTACAGCTATCACACACGCAATATGAAGTGCTGTTGGAAATGTATCATTTGAGCTTTGAGACATATTCACATCATCGTTCGGATGAATATGTAGATCAAGCCCTTTTTCTCGTAAAATTTGATTTCCACGGTTGGCGATTACTTCATTCACATTCATATTAGACTGTGTACCACTTCCTGTCTGCCAAACAACGAGCGGAAAATGATCATCCCATTTTCCTGATAAAATTTCATCAACCGCCTCCACAATTACATTAGCCTTTTCTTCTGCTAACTTCCCTAACTTTTGATTACTAATCGCTGCACTTTTCTTTAAAATTACAAATGCCCGAACAATTTCAAGCGGCATACGCTCTGTTCCAATTGAAAAGTTCTCCTTACTACGCTGCGTTTGTGCTGCCCATAATTTATCAGCCGGAACTTTCATTTCTCCTAATGTATCTCTTTCAATTCTGTACTTCATGTTTTCATCCCCCTTAAAATACTTTCTTTTTTATTGTATCAAAAACACCCTCAAATGATAAATATTCTCAATAAAGACGAGAGAAATTTATAAATTTATTTTTTCTACTATGTTTTGTTAAAGATCATTAATGATTTTAATAATATAAAAGGACTTTCACACTTGGAAAGTCCTTTTATATTTATTGGTACCCAACCAATAACAAATACTTTAATTTAAACAGATTACAATTTCTCTTTTGCTAATACTTCTTCTAATTCTGCTTGAAACTCCTTCGTTTTTTCCATGTTTCTCAAGATTTTCTCAATATCCCTTTGACCAACAAAGTTTCTTACAGAATCGTTCATTGAGATTAATGCACCATATTTTTCGAGGATTTTTTTATACCAGTTCTCTTTTCTTAACAACTTAAATTTTTTATTAATCGTTCTATTTTTTTTAGATGGCAATGATATTAAGATTCCTTCAAGCAAACTACCAAGTAATTCTACCATTTACTATTTACCTCTACTCTTTTAATTCTTTTAAACATCCTTTATATCTTTTGTTTCCTAGTCAAAATTTGCACACCCGAATTATCTTCTCTCTCTATACGATTTTTTCTTAAAACCTCTAAAATCATCTGTATAGAATAACCTTGTTGTTTCAACATCGTAATTAAATCGAGTTCAGAAAAAATCACAAGAAAATTTCATAATATTACTTTTTTCCACTTAAAAACATTCGAATTAACTTTCACTACTTTAGCACTTTTTCTTCAGGTCATCACAATAAATATAACATAAATTGGATATTACATCTATAAAACATTATAAGACACTAGATAGATATTGAAAAATTACCTATTTAATTAAAAAATCATCCCCGCTATAAGCGAAAGGATGATTTTTTCATACTATGATACTTGCTTTTCTTTCTCTATATCATCTACATACCAAATAAATTTACCTGTATATCCATAAATAACGGCGAGCGCTAATGATACAAAGCTCATCCACATAAACGGAAGGTAAGATAACGTCGAAACGCCTAGAATACCCGCCATAAAAATACCGTTATCAGACCATGGAACCATCCCTGATGTGAGCGTTCCACCGACTTCTGAGTTACGAGCTAAAATGCGGCGATCTAATTTTAATTTATCATAGCTTTCTTCCATAATTTTTGGCGTTAAAATTAACGATACATACATGGCACAGCCAAATACGTTTGCTAAAAATGCAACAATTAAAGTCGAAAGTGTTACATTACCTGCAGATGTTAATTTTTTCTCAAACTTCGAAACAATAACTTTCAAAACGCCAAGCTTTTCTAGTAAACCACCAAAACCAAGTCCGAAAATAATAACAGCAACTGAACCGAGCATTCCTTCAATTCCGCCGCGATTTAATAATTTATCGATGAAATCGATACCGGAATCAATAGAAAACCCTTTGTAAGCTGTGCCAATCGCTTCTCCAAAAGGCATTCCTTGGAATAACGCTGCCCAGATGGCACCAAGAAGAGCCCCCATTGCAATTGTAGGCATAGATGGACGTTTCATCGCTAAAAGTATAATTACCATGACCGCTGGAACGAGCATCCAGATATGAATATCAAAATGCTTTAGTAAAGATGCCTTTAGAAAATCTACTTTTTCTAAATCTACATTCTTCCCGCCATATACCCAGCCTGCAACTGTAAACATAATACCCGTAATAATATAAGCTGGAACATCTAAATACAACATTGCACGAACGTGCGCAATAACATCTACTTTCGCCATAGAAGCTGCAAGTACGGTGCTATCAGATAATGGTGATAATTTATCTCCGAAATACGCACCAGACAGAACTGCACCAGCTACAAGAGGAAGTGGTAATCCAAGTCCTTCCCCAATTGCCATCATTGCAATACCAGCTGTACCTACCGTCCCCCAAGAAGTACCTGTTGCAATAGATGTAATAGAACAAATAATTAAAGTTGCTAATAAAAAAATACTTGGGTGAATAAATTCTAAACCATAATAAATAAGTGTTGGTACAACACCGCCAGCAATCCACGTTCCGATAAGGGAACCAACCGCTACTAAGATTAAAATCGCTTCAAGCCCATTCGAAATTCCTTTTGTAATGGCATCTTGTAAGTCTTGATAACGAAACCCAAGTCTTAACCCAAGCGCAATGACAAGAAACCATGAAATAAATAACGCAAGCTGAATCGGTAAATCGAAAATTGTCTGAAACGAAAAGACAACAGATAAAAACAATAGCAAAAGAATGATGATCTCGATCATCGATGGTAATCTTACACTTTTCAAATTTCTTCTCTCCTTGTAAAGCAATAACATGATGCATGTCGTTTAGTTATTTTTACATAAACATAACTAGATAAAACATAAATATTCATATTATTCCGATTTGTTTTTTTAGTATAATAAATGTACGACCTTTTTATTGTAAAAGTACAGCCTGTATTTCGCAATGCTAATTTGAAAAAATACATTAATTATTCTTATCTCATTAATATTCAATCCGATTCATCAAAAAAGAAACCATTTTAAAGTTGATAGAAATAGCTTCTTTTTATATTCTCAACTTTTAAAGGTTTGTATGGTGTATTTAATCAAATCAACCTAGATAATAAGTAATCGAAAACGTTATTTATAACAACATCGATTCAATCAATTTCATTAGTTGCTGTTTTGTTTGGCTTAAATAGTTTCTTTTTTTAGAAGAAATTAATAATCCTATAGGCATTTTAGGATCGAATCCCTTAACCTTAAATGATATTAAATTTTGTTTTAAAATACTTCCTTTAGGGATTATGCCTATCGCATCCCCAAAAACCATTTGTGGAATAAGGTGTAGCGCACTACAATTGTAGACTCTTTTAAAAGATAAATTGTTCTTTGATAAAAAAGCATTCACAGATTGATAATAATCACAACTATTTTCTCCAATCAAAATGGGGTAATTAATAATATCAGATATTTCAACTGATTCTTTTGATAATACTGGATGATTTGGATTACTTACTATAAATTCGATTTGTTCTTTGCATAGTGGAGTGAAGTTCACATTAGAAATATTTTTGTTGTTTCCGCAAACAGCAAAATCAATCTTATTTTGATCAATCATTTCTGATAAAAGTGCTGTATTTCCCACGACAAAATCACAATGTATGTATGGCTTCTCATTGTCTAAATATCTTAATATAAATGGAATTACTTTTTCTGCAACTGATTCTAATAAACCAATTCTTAAATTCCCCTTCTCTTCATTACTTATTCGCTGCGCTTGAGATACTGAATAATCCCAATGCATCAATAAATTATCTACTTCCTCAGCAAATAATATACCTTCATCTGTTAATCGAGCATCCCATCCTCGTTCAAATAGAAGAAAACCGAGCTCATTTTCTAGTTTTTTTATATGTGTTGTTACCGTTGACTGAGCATAATTTAATTTTTTAGCTGCGAGTGAAAAAGTTCCTTCCTCAATAATTTTTTTAAATGTATTTAACTCTTTTATTTCCATTTTCACACCTAATCTCTATCGAATTTATTGATAATAATGTTATTTATTTTCAATTATACAAATCAAAATTACAGAAGTAAAATAACGTTATAAGAAAGGGAGTGAATATATGCCGCTTGTTACTGTTTATTATCCAGAAGGGCAATTAAATAAAGAAGAGTTAAAAAAGGTAAGCAATAGTATTCATCATTCATTAATTGAAGATTTTAAAATTCCCAATAATGATTACTTTCACATGTTTTTACCTTACCCATCTAATCAATTTTTTTACGATTCTTATTATCTCTTAGAAGGGGAGCAAAAGAGAACAGATAAAATGATATATGTTTCTATTACATGTGCCCCAGGAAGAACATTACATCAGAAAAGAAATTTGTATCAATCAATCTCGGAAGCTTTTTATAATCGTTTAAACATCCCTACAACTAATATTTTTATTACATTAAACGAGACATCTGCTGAAAACTGGTCATTTGGTCAAGGAATAATACAAATGGTTAATATGAAGGAGGAAAAAGAATAATGAATGATCGTATCGACTCCAACATACCAAAAAGAATGAGAGAGATTGCTCCCGATTTTGTTGATTACGGTGAAAACATATTATTTGAAAAAGTATGGAGAGATCCGACATTGACATCAAAAGAAAGAAGTTTAATTACACTTTCTGCCCTAATTAGTATTGGCAATACTGAACAGCTACCATTTCATTTACAATTAGCTAAAAAGAATGGAATAAACGAAAAAGAAATTATTGCTTTGATAACACATATGGCTTTTTATGTTGGATGGCCCAAAGCAACTACAGCGCTAAATAAACTACTAAGTTAAAAATAACAGTATAGTATTTCTTAAAGCATCTAGTTAACAACAAAAGAAAAAATCAACTTTTCCACGAAACCAAAAATCTATATATATCCAAATTAAAAAACCCGACATAAAAACCTCTTTCTTTTTAGGAGAGGACAAGAGCATCTGGCCGTGCATAGAAGCGGTCAGGGCCTTTTCCTGCCACGGACGAGGTTTCAAACAAAGGGAGCAAGCGAGTACAGGTCATGTTGTAGTCTGCATAGCAGCGATTTATATGTCGAGAAATCAAAATGGATTTATATACATTCAAATATAAAAGCCATTTTGACTAAGCTTTTTCAAAATGGCTTCTTTTTATTTTGTCGTACAATCCCGTTTTGAGGAACACTTTTAATCAAGCCTGATTTTAAGCTACACCCTTATTTTATAAATAGGCTGTTTTCCTTTAGGAATTGTATTATTTGTCTTTGGTGATAGTTATCGTGGTCTGTAAATTCCTTAACAATATATATAAGTGAATACGGTGTTCCAGTATGTGGACAATGAGTTACACCGTTTGCAGTTAATGGCTTTTTTAACGTTTCGATTGATAGCTTGTTAAGTTCTCTTACAAGTAATTCCCTTGTACCTTTTGCTTCTTCAAGAAGTTTTGATTGTGATATGCCTGATTTTGCGTAGTTTGATGCCTTTTTATTATGTGTATCAAAATCTGGAAACTCCATTCCTTTTTCATTTTGTACAGATGGAAGGACTTCTGTTAATAGATGATTATCCCACTTCATAATATGTGCTATTATCTCACTTACAGACCATTTACCATCAGCTATCGGTTTAAACCATAATGTTTCATCGATTTCTTTTAAAGTGATTAGCCAAGATGAATAATAATTAAAATAACTAATTATATTTTTTTCCTCACTCAACTTGATCCCTCTTTTCTAAATTAAGTTAATATAATTATAACATAAAATTCAAATTAATCAAACATATGTTCCCATTCTTGTATTATGTTGCAAAAACAAAAACCCTTGAGAAAACAGCCTAAAAATAAAATGAAATAACTTTATTATTTCATTTCTCTCTCATTCTTGAGAAGCGATCTCACTGCCCGCAAAGAACGAGATA
This sequence comes from Bacillus sp. JJ864, assembly GCF_036963045.1. Taxonomy (NCBI): domain Bacteria; kingdom Bacillati; phylum Bacillota; class Bacilli; order Caryophanales; family Bacillaceae; genus Bacillus; species Bacillus sp. JJ864. Next base: position 38,185 of record NZ_JBALLY010000032.1, read on the forward strand.
AAATTCCCATAAAAAAACTGCTGAGAATCTTTTCTCAACAGTTTTTTTACCCAACAATTCTTTCTTCGAGCTTTTCTTTTTTCTCTGAAAGTAACGCATACGGTGTACACATATATGTCATGGCAACTGGATCATATACAACACGCGCTTTCACACCAAACACTGTTTCAAACAATTCATCATTTAAAATATCACTTGGTGCTCCTTCCATTACTTTATCTCCATCTTTAATCGCAACAATATGATGCGCATATTTTGCGGCATGATTTAAATCATGTACAACCATAACAACCGTTCGATTTTCTTCTTCATTTAACTTTTTCAATAACTCTAATACTTCTAACTGGTGGGCCATATCTAAATACGTTGTCGGTTCATCTAATAATAATAACTCCGTATCTTGCGCAAGTGCCATCGCAATCCAAACGCGTTGCCGCTGTCCACCTGACAGTTCGTCTAATGTACGATCTGTAAATTGATTCATTCCCGTTACTTCAAGCGCCCAGTTTACCATTTCATGGTCTTTCTCTGTTCGCTTTCCAAGTAGACGTTGGTGCGGATATCGACCATGCCAAACGAGACCTTCTACCGTTAATCCTTCAGGTGCCGTCGGTGACTGTGGTAAAATTGCCAATTTCTTTGATACTTCTTTTGTTGGCATCGTATGAATTGCTTTACCATCTAAATATACGTGACCCTTAGTTGGTTGCAGCAGCCGTGCTAAGGATTTTAAAATTGTTGATTTCCCGCATCCATTTCGGCCAACTAATGCCGTAATTTTCCCTTCTGGAATATATAAATCAAGATGATTAATAATGGTTTGATTTCCGTACGTAAGCTCTAACTGTTCCGTATGTAAACTTGTCATCTTGTTCACCCCTTATTTGTTATTTATAGGAGACTATGTTCTTTTTCTAATCACGAGTAAATATATAAAATACGGTGCGCCAATAAGAGCCGTTATAATACCAGCTGGTATTTCAATTGGCGGAATAATAATTCTTCCCACCATATCTGCACTCGTAACAAGTAATGCACCAAATAACGCTGAAACTGGCAAAAACAATCTACTATCTGATCCAACAAGTAAACGCGCCGCATGTGGGATAACGAGGCCTACAAAACTAATTGTCCCTGCTACTGCTACTGAACTTGCAGCTAAAGCAACAGCTACGCCAATCAGCACAAGACGAACAACATTAATACGCATACCTAAACCTTTTACTGTTTCTTCATTTAATAATAACAGATTCATTTGCTTATAACTTGCAAATGTAATGACCGCTCCAATTATCGTCCATGGCCATAACATATCAACATGTTCCCAAGATCTTGCATATAAACTTCCCTTTAGCCATACAAGAGCTTGTGAGGAATCGACTGCAAATTTCACAATAATAAATGTAATAAGCGCCTGTAAACCTGTAGAAATAGCAACGCCGCATAGTGCAAGACGTTCTGGCTTTACTCCTCCTTTTTGATACGATAATACATACACAAGCAAGCTCGCAATCATTGCCCCGACAAATGCAGCCACCGGGAGCATAATTGCCGGCACACTCGGAAACATAAGGAGCATAATAACAGCTGCTAATCCTCCACCAGCAGAAACCCCAATAATATCAGGTGCTGCAAGTGGATTTCGTGTAACACTTTGTAAAATGGATCCTGATAATGCCATGTTAATCCCAACTAAAATTGCGATGATAAGACGTGGTAAACGGTATTTTAATACAACACCTTCTCCTGTCATCAATCCTTCTATAATCTCAGCAAGTGGAGTCGGTACAGCTCCAAGCCGTAAACTTAGCAGAGAAAGTACAATTAGTAATATAAAACCTACTATTATAACAATTGTAAATCGACCAAGCTTCTTCATTTAACAGCACCTCGCTTCCTTCTCATTAAATAAATGAAAAATGGTGTACCTAAAAGTGCTGTAATAACGCCAACAGGTGTATCTGCTGGATAAGACACCCATTGCGCCGCAAAATCTGCTATGACAAGAAGATTAGCACCGAGCAATGCAGAAAATGGTAAAATAATTCGATAATCTTGACCAACTAGTTTTCTTGCAATATGCGGAACTATAAGTCCTATAAAACCAATCGGTCCAGCTACCGCAACTGCACTACCGACTAGAATAACAATTAAAAACGCAAATACCCTTCGAATCCAAAGAACATTTACACCAAGTCCACGCGCTGTCTCCTCACCAAGAGATAAAATATTCAATTGATTTGCTAGAAAAAAAACAAGAATCATAACCGGAACTGCCGATACTAACATCATTTTTATATCGAGCCAGTTTGCCCCTGATAACTTTCCGGCCATCCAATATAAAATCTCTGTTAGTTGTGTTTCATATAACAAAATCGCCCCTGTCGTTAATGATCCAAGGAATAGACTCATCGCAATGCCAGCAAGCACAAGACGTGAAGGTGTATATTCACCGCGAAATGCTAATGAATAAATCACACTTCCACCTGCAGCTGCCCCTAGAAATGCTGCTAGTAAAATAACAAAACTCGTATCCTTCTCTCCAAAAAGTAAAAGGGCAATGACAACAAAACAAGAGGCTCCTTGATTTATTCCCATATTTTCTGGATCAGATAACGGATTTCGCGTAATCCCTTGTAATAGACACCCGGCAACAGCTAATGCCGCGCCAAGTAAAGCTCCTAGCACGACACGCGGTACACGTACTTGCCATACTGTATAGTAAATTAAATTTTTTGTATCCGTTGCAAATACTTCTGATATGTTATGAAATGATAATCCTTTTACACGAAATAATGCGGAGAGAGCTCCAACCATTATTAATAGTAGAAAAAAGAAAATAAATTGCAAAGTAGAAGAAGCATACGGGTGTAACGCCCGTCTGCTTCTAGTTTGTGTATGATACAAAGTCTCCAACTCCTTATTTAGAAGACTGACCTGTTAATGCTGGAAGTGCCTCATCTAAAATTTTATCCGCTGCAATTGGCCCGCGCCCACGTGCCCAAAGATTACGATCAACATCAATTACATGTTTTTCTTTCACTGCTTTTAAGTTATTGTATAGTGGATTATTTTTAAATTTCTCTACATTTTCTCCATATAAGAAGATATAGTCAGGATTGATTTCATTTAGACGTTCCATTGTAATTTTTGCAATTTCTGCTTTACCTTCAGTTTTTTCTTTTTTACCTTCATATGCGTACTTCACACCAACATTTGTCATTAACGAACCGATAAATGAATCTTTAATCCATACCGAAAACTCATCATCAAAGGCACCAATTACAAGTACTGATGGATTTCCTTTTACTTTCTCTTTTGCTTTTGAAATTTTATCTTGTAAGTCTGTACGAATCTTTTTCGCTTGCTCTTCTTTTCCAACTGCTTTCGCAATGGTATCCATATTTTTCATTACTTCTTCGTAACTGTTATCATCGAATGCAATTGTTGGAGCAATGTCTTTTAATTCTTTTTGAATCATATTGTGGCGATCTTTACTTGCAATAATTAAATCTGGTTTCACAGATGAAATAACTTCTAAGTTTGGTGCTTTTCGCTCCCCAACATCTTTGACTTTCGGTGCTTTATCCTGTAAATATTCTGGCATTTTCGTTTTCCCTACTCCAGCATTCGCAACTGGTGTAACGCCTAAATCTACTAATGTATCAATAAATGAAAAGTCAAGAGTTACAATGTTTTTGGGTGTCTCTTTTAACTCTGTTTCTCCCCACTCATGTTTAATTTTCACTGCCCCTGCTTGATTTTTCGCTTCCGCTTTATCTTCTTTTTTAGCTGTTTCTTTTGCTCCTCCACTGCAGCCAGCAAGCGCTCCCACCGCTAATGTCATCGCTACAAGTAAAGTACTCATTTTTTTCTTGTTCATTATGTAGTCCCCCATACAAGCAATATTGATAATCATTTTCAATTAATATGATAGCATAATTTTAGAAATTGTCTATCATTTTTCCAAAAAAAATATTTTTTTGGAAATGATTCATGGGCAGTAAGTAGCCCCGCTAATGGAAGCTTCACTTTATAAAATAAGCGCTTTTTGCAGCACCTCATCATACACATATTGTTTTCGTACAAGCGAAGACACCATACCGCTTTGCAATGCACTATACGCTGGAACAAATGTTATTTTATCCCCTATGCGATGTGGTGTACTATCCGTTATATCAACAATTAAATGATCACTACTTCCACCAAGAATTTCAATATTCTTATCAGAAGCTCTTAAACCGTTAATATCAAGGTCCTGTCTTCCTATTGCAACAATTGCTCGTAGTCGCTCTCCTTTATCTTCAAAAGACGGAACTTGGCCAAACGCATCTCTTCCAATGACTCCTCTTGGCATAGACGGCTTTCTTTTTATTTCAATGATTTCTGCTTCAATTGAAAATACATCTTGGTACATAAAGGGGATATTTTTTCCATATGCTGTTTCTTTTCCTAGGAAAATGGCTTCTCCAATCCGTAAAGAATTGACACGTCCAATATGTTTTTTTTGCATAATAAGTGGTAGCGAACTTGAATTCCCTCCTGAGATAAATCGGAGCTTTGTCCCTATTGTTTTCTCTACTAACTTTGCTAATTGTGTTAACTCTTGCAAAGTACTCTCAGTTGGAATCACACCACTAAAGCAAGTGAAATTTGCTCCAATACCATCGAGTGCAATTCCGGGTATATTCGATACTCTTTGTGCTGCTTCTACCACTTGATATGGCATCATTCCTTCACGAAGATCACCTAAATCAACCATTAAAATGACTCGATGTACTTTTCCATATGTTCTCGCTGCTCTTCCTAATGCTTCTATAATACTTAGTTCAGAATTCAAACTAATATCCGCACAAAGCACCGCTTCTTCTACTTCCGACAAAGCTGGCGTACGAATTAATAATAGCTCAGCTTCTTTTCCGACAATAGAACGAATGTGCTTAAGATGCTGTAATCTAGAATCAGCAAATCTTGTATACTTTGCCTCTTGAAGCGTTTCAATGACCTCTTTCGCAGCGCCGACCCCTTTTGTCACTGGAAAACATATCATATTTGAGCGCTCACATAATTGCTTCATCATCATAGCATTATGCTTCAATTTTGAAAGGTTTACTTTCATAATAGGCATCCTGTTCATTCCTCCTACTACATAAATACATTTTCAGTTTTCAACATATACGTCGCTTTTATATAGAACAAAACATGACCGCTACTTGCTGTTTTAATCCTTGCATGTGGCAGGAAAAGGCACTGACCGCTTCTCTGCACGGCCAGATGCTCTCGTCCCCCCTAAAAAGAAAGGTTTTTTTATATCAGTTTTCAATTTGTATTTATATACAAAGCGGATTGTGAAACTTTGTATACAAATAAGATTTCGCTTGATCTTGTATTCTCATTGAGAACAATGCTTTTGTTTCAATTTGATCTGCGAATATGGCTGCTTTTTGTTCTTCTGTTGCATCTACCATATACTCTTTCACAATCGCAGCGACAATTCTCCATAATTCTTTTTCCTGTACGTCGTCTATCGCACGAGCTAACGTAAATAACACATCTCCAAAGTGGTTTTGCAATACGGAATGAATAAACTTGTTATAAACTTCATTTCTATCATCTGTAAATACAACTGCTTCTTTCAGATTCGCAATATCTACTACCTTCGTTAATGTCTTCTTATGAATTCGCACGCCTCCTAAATCTCGCACAAAAATTCGTTGGATTGCTCCGCCCTTTGTAACAATAATAGAGTTTTGCATATGCCCTTCTAGTGCAATTCCATATTGTAAAACAAGCTGTAGTAAAGGAATCATAACTTTCTCAGTATAATGAGCAACATAATGAAATACCTCTTTTTTACCAATCGTTTCAGTTTCAAAATATGTGCGCATCATATCTACAATAACTGGTTCATCTTCTCTTAATGGATTACTTGCTGTTAAACTAGCTCCAACCCATAGTAATTCTCCTTCTTGCTTATATACATGTGGGCTTTCTCGTAAAATAAATGCGAGATTCCGTCCTAAATGAACATCATCATTTTTCGTAAAAGTAGCCCCAACTCGTTCACGAACAACAACTACTGACTGTGCTAACTCTTTCTCATTTGCGTAAATCGTATCAAACAACGAAGAAAGAACAGGTCCGTTTACAGTTATTTCTGGTGATACCGTTCTGACCGCACTCGTAGCTTGCGCGCGTACCGGAAGCTTGACATGATACGGCAATTCTAGTAGATTCATCGTTCGAAATGAAAGCGTCGCCCGGGACGAAAGTTGATACGGAATGGGAATGATGCGCCCTTCCGCTAAATCCTTCTCATACTCTTTCGTTAACACATGTTCATATTGCCATGGATGAACAAGAAATGGATAATAATCCTCCATTTGTTTTCTTTGATTTATTAGTGTTTCATATGCTGTTTCATATAAATCTAGCAGAGCTGTATATAATATTGTTTTTTCAAAACGCTCTCCTGTAACTGTTATTACATCTTTATGAACAAGTAATACATATAACGGAACAACTTGTTCAAATTCAGGTGCATAGCGCTTTACTTCTTCTTTCGATAAACCAAGTTTCGTTTTTGTTGAAGGGTGCAGTGGATGTCCTTCAATTACTAATGACTCTGTATATAATAGTTCATCAAACGACGTACATCTTTTTAACTCTTCGAAGAATTGATATAGATTATTTGGTTTGTATTTCGCATAAAACATCATGTTTGTTTCAAGCTGTTGTTTTACCCATTCTTGTTTTTGTTCCCAAGCTTCATAAGCCAGTTCTAAGTTCTCAACACTGTTCTGTAATTCACTTTGCAGAGCATCTGAAACATGGAGCTGAAAGAATGGTGCTACCTCTTCAAAAAACGCTTGTAATGAATCAATCCATCTAACATGCCCTCTTACTTTAAAGCGAAGTGGGAAAGAAAATTCATATCGTTCAAATGCCCCTTCTTGTTGCACCTCTAGTAATACTTCCGCCTCGTTCATACAATCTATAATTTCAATACCATGCTCATGCTTTAGCACAGCACAACTTTCTAATAAATTTTTTTCACGAATTAACGCATTACAAAAACGATTTAAAATACGATATTCTGCTTGTACTCGATTGGATTGTTTACTTTGAATGGACAAAACTCTTCACCTTCCTATTTTGTTTTTTCACTTTTATGTATTGCAATACAAATGGGATCATACATAAAATCCCCATCATCACAAATGTTTCAGTAATCCCTATATATTCAATTGCGTAACTTACTACAATCGAACCGAGCGGAATCATTCCTCGGTCCATTAATACAACACTAAGCATGAGACCTCGTTCTTCTTCACGAACATTGTTTTGAAAATAAACACGATTACTAGAGCGTAACAACTGTCCAAAAAGACCGATAGAGAATAATAGTATAAAAAACATAAATGTATTACTAATAATTAGGAGCGCTATACTAATGGAAAACAAAGATAGACTCATGTAATAAATCTTAATTTCTGAAATATACTCTAATATTCTAGGAAGAATAATTGTTGCTATAATCGCACCAACTGCTGCCGCAGACATCGCAATGCCGAATACTTCCGCTTTTCCGGTAAATTGATGAGAAACAAGTACAGGCAATACAGATGTATACGAAAAGCCAAAAGCCATTGTAATCATTGATGTAATAAAAATATTTCTTCCCATATGATCATTGGAAAAGTATTGAACAATTTGTTCCCAGCTTGCTTTCTTCTTTTCTTTTCGTTTTTTCATCGTTCGATCTTTCATCGGTAATACGAGAATGAATGCAATAAGTGAACAAATTGCCTGCATCATAAATGTCAGCTCAATATGTCCTCCTGCAATTAAAAATCCAGCTACAGCTGGACCTGTCGAGCGGCAAACATTCATTACAAATGAATTCATAGATATCAATTTACTAATTTGATGGTTCGTATCAATATCAGAAAGCATCGTATTTCGATTTGGTGTTTCTAATGCACTAATTACTCCTCTCACAAAGGAGAAAAGAAGAAAAATAGAAAAAGAAGGAGTAATAAACACAACATAAATAGCAAGTGCTGTTGTAACCACTAGCCCCCAAAAAGAATAAGACTTCATTAACTTAATACGCGGATACAAATCACAAAGCTTCCCTGCATATACACTAAATAACGCAATAGGAATCAGCCTTACAAAGTTAATCCATCCTAAATACGTGGCACTATGATACAGGTCATAGACGTACCAATTGATTGCAGTCATTCCAAGCCAATTCCCCATAAATAAGAAAAATGAACTACTAAAAAATAGTTTGCGAATAAAAACCACCCCGGAATTTTTTGTTGCATTTTTACATGCGCCCTTTATAATTGATAGTGATTATCATTATCTCTGTAAAATAATATAAATTATTCTTCTTTATCTGTAAAGACAGAAAACTTGAGAAAGGTGGTTTCTATGCAACTCAATAAAATTCAAACATTAGAATTAGAGGAACAAAACTTGCTTTCTTTTTTACAACAACATCACGCACCACTACATGAAACCTATCAACAAATGATTCAAAAAGGACGAGCTGGTATACTTGAACGATTACTCTCTTCCTTCATTCGTGAAAATATATGTAACATGACAGAGGCCGGGATTTTGCTTCGCAAACATAAAGGGGTATTTGTTTCATTTTCAGAACAGTGCTGCCCAGACTTTTTACTAGATTATATAAATACTCATACACAGCAGTTTAACGAGTTTTCAATGGTACAAGGACTATATTTCAAGAAGCAAAACGCATACCTGCTTATACCTATTCGGCACATATATGCTTTTGAACGACCAGTTATAAGCGGACCGTATATTCTCGTATCACCATCTAATGAAAAAGAAATTACACATCCGAATGAAGTATTGACATTACTAATGCAAGAAGATTGGCAAGGACCTCCTTCCTATTTTCATATGTTTGAAGACGATGTTACAAATAGCGCTGCTAATTTAGCTCTTGCTTATACATTTCATAAACAAACTGAGAATACTTCAACGCTACAAGCTGCTTCTCAGGCACGCGATTCCTATGCCTTTTTTGAACAGCTTGTTATTGAAGGGCACCCTTGTCATCCTGGTGCCAAAATGAGAAAGGGTTTGAGTCCAGAAGAAACATTGGCATATTCAGCAGAGTTTAAAAATACCGTTCCACTCTGCTTTGTAGCTGTACACCAAAATTACATAAGCTCAGCTTTTATGGAAGAACAAAATTGGAATGCGGTATTATTCTCTTTTGAACCTGCACTTCAAGTAGAAGCAGAACTGAAACTTGGTGATAAGATAAACGACTATATACTATTACCAATTCATCCATGGCAAGCTACTCATACATTACGTGAAATTTACAGTGAAGAACTTGAAAAACAAATGATTATTTTATTGGATTATAGAGCAACATATTTAGCGGGTATGTCGTTTCGTACGATCTTTCCTGCACAATACGATACGATTAAACCGCATTATAAACTAACAACAAATATTCATTTAACTGGGGAAGTACGAACATTATCAGAACAAACGATTCATAACGGACCAATTATGAGCAACATTTTAAAACAAGTTGTTACGCAAGATAAAATGATTGACGATACTCGTTTTGTTCCTATTATGGAGCGGGCTGGTGCTCATTTTCTTCATCCAAATGACGTAGACGATGAATTCCAAACATTACGGAGTGAAAATCTTGCTTGCGTCATTCGTGATAATATCCATGCTTATGTGAATCAAGATGAATGGGCTATTGTCGGATCTGCCCTTGTCGCTTCCGTACACGGTACAAATAAACCAGTCATAGTAGAACTAATTAAACTATATAAAGATAACCATAACCTACCATTACACGATGCAATTGTTATGTTTATTGAGAAATATGTAACAAATGCCCTTACCGGTTTTATTCCGCTCATGGTGAAATACGGCATTGGTTTAGAAGGTCACCTGCAAAATACAGTCCCTGTCTTTAAAAAAGATGGTACACCGGATCGATTACTCGTGCGTGATTGGGAAGGTATTCGTGTTCATCGTAACCGTTTACAAAATGCAGGATTTGATCTAAACATGTTTCATCATAAATCAAGAATTTTAGTAGATGATGAAAAAAGTATGCGTAATAAAGTATTTTACTCTGTCATGCAAAATCACTTTGGCGAATTATTTTTGCATATAAGTCAGTTCTATGGATTAGATGAACAGCTGCTATGGAATAGCGTAAAACAAGTCTTACACAATATTTTTGTAGATTTACAAGAAGATGCTAACTACAAAGAGTGTGCAATATCTGACCATGCTGTCTTTTTTGCAGATAAAGTAGATTATAAAGCTTTAACTCTTATGCGTATGATGGGAGAAGCTCACGCTTATTTTTATGTAAAAGTTAAAAATCCATTAGGTGATTGAAATAGAAACAAATTCTTTCGACTTCTGTATAAACGAACAAAAAGAAAGAGCGTATTTTGAAAAAAATTTAATCAAAACACGCTCTTAAAATATTCTAATGTATCACTTTTTTATAAAAAAGTTTAATCATATACTTACAAATCGTGATGGATTGAAAGTTGCCGTCATTGTAAATGACATGAGCAAAGTTAACATTGATGCTGCACTTGTCAAACAAAGTGGATTTTCAAGAACAGAAGAAAAACTTATTGAAATTCAAAATGGATGTATTTGCTGTACATTACGTGAAGATTTAATTATAGAAGTGAACCGTCTCGTAGAATCTGGAGATATTGATTACATCGTTATCGAATCTTCAGGTATTAGTGAACCGATTCCAGTTGCCCAAACTTTCACATATATGGACGAAGAATTAGCAATCAACTTATCAAATACATGTCGTTTAGATACGATGGTTACTGTCGTAGATGCGAATCGCTTTTGGGATGATTATGCCTCTGGTGAAAGTTTATTAGATCGCCAAGAAGCAATTGATGAAACAGATACACGCGAAGTGATTGATTTACTCATCGACCAAATTGAATTTGCAAATGTAATTATTTTAAACAAAACCGATATGCTGGAGCAGGATGATATTACAGAACTTCACAAACTATTACAAAAGTTAAATCCAGAAGCTCATATTATTGAAGCAACTTATTCACAAGTACCACTACAAGCTATTTTAAATACAAATCTATTTGACTACGAAAAAGCAAGTCAATCAGCTGGGTGGATAAAAGAATTAAATAGTGAGCACACACCAGAGACAGACGAGTATAATATTTCATCATTTGTATACCGCCGAAAACGCCCGTTCCACCCGGAAAGGTTGATGAAGTGGCTTGAAAACTGGCCACTTGAAGTTGTCAGAGCAAAAGGTTTCTTTTGGCTTGCTTCTCGCAATAATATCATCGGACTTCTCTCTCAAGCTGGTTCATCGATTATCATTCAAGGAGCTGGTGAATGGGTTGCAGCTACTTCAATAGAAGAACAAAAACAACTTATTGCAGAAGACCCTGACATTTTAAAACGATGGGATGACATATACGGGGATCGAATTACAGAATTAGTCTTTATCGGTATTGACATGAATAAACAAGAAATAGAACAATCTTTAGATCAATGCCTATTAATGGAACTAGAAATGTGTCAACCTTGGGATCGACTACATGATCCTATCCCTCCCTTCACGACTGTCTCATAAAGTGAAACTTTAATCAGTGGGGGTTTTCTTCATCCTCCACTGATTATTAGCCCCCACCAATCGGGCTTTTACGGGATAAACAAATTCCCCTTTCTCTGCATAACGCTGAGAAAGGGGAATTCATAAATAAAGCTTTCTTCATCTCCTGCTAGTAGTTAAATGTCTCCATCATCTAGAATTCTTCTAAAGAAGAGAATACTGCGTAAACTATATATTCATTTTAATTTTTCAACATATAAGTTGCTGCTATGCAAAATAAACCAGGACCTAACCGTTTCTATGCGCGGCCAGATGCTCTCGTCCCCCTATAAAGAAAGAGGTTTTATGTCGGTTTTTTAACTTGTATATATAGAGGTTTGAACTCCTTCATATTTTAAAAGATCCTCATATTCTTTTTCCAATTCATCTAAAGTTAATTCATACAACTGCTTATTTAATACTTTATATATTCCTACATCAATTAACTTCTCAATCAATTGTTTCTTCCTTTTCTCTACTGCATAACGAAGCACATAACTCATTCTTTTTCCAAACTCCTTTCGACAATATACTGCACGAACGTTTTGTGGCCACATTATATATATGTATGATGGTAAATAAAAAAGATTCATATTTTATTTTGAGCACAAGATATCATTAATAATCTAAGCTTTTATCGTAAAAAAGCGCAGAAGATTATATTCTCTTCTGCGCTTTATATATTACATATTACTTCTATTCTTTTATCCCGCTATTCGCGGGCAGTAAGACCCCCACTGATGGAAGTTTCACTTTATCAAATTTGCTTTAATCATTCTCAATTGGACAATTTACATCCACGGTCCAACCTATAATCGCAGCACTATTGGGTTCTTTACAAACATTCATCTTTTCTAGTATAGATTCAACATTAAGCAACGATTGGTTTAAGAACTGATCATCTTTAAAAATTCGTTCGCCACATGCAATGATTTCATCTGTTACTACCACAAGGTGATTGGTTCCTTTCTGTAATTCACGAACACCAGATGTAAAACAAGGCGTTGCTGCTGCAAAAATATTTCGTCTACCAATTCGCTCATAAAACTGTTGTTCATTTAAACGGCCCTGTTTGCATTGTTGTGACTCTGGTTGAAATAAATAAAGGAAGCACTCCCCTACTGACAACCAATACACAAACTGGTCTTTCCGAAGACAAATTAGACAATCTGTTTGTCCTGACATCTTCTCACTTTTTTCAATAAATGTTTCATCTGTAAATAGCGATAATAAATACATATGCGTATGATGAAAAACTAAATGATTTGGATATGAAAACAGTTGTAGTAATTTCTCTTTTCTTTCACAAATTATATCTATAATAAGCTTTGCTCTTTCAATTGTATACTCTGCATCAAAAATCATTGTAAATTCCCATGTTCCTTGTGGATCACACCAAGCAAGTACAGCTTCTTCATTTGTATTCCCGCCATATAATCCGATAGAAAGAGGACCGAGCTTTTCAACATGAATTTCATTTAAATGCGTTCTCTCATTACCAATCCATTTAAAGGTATGTACAGCTTTCATCCCCATCCCTCGTTTCATTGTGATTATAAGATAAGCTTATATTATCTACTAAAAAAAAGATACTTTTTCAATGAAAAATTTTACAAATAAGACTATATATCTTTACAAACAATTATATCGTATTATACGATATAAAAAAGGAGTTGTAATTATGCTTATAAATAAACATTGGGAAACGATTTATTTTTACCTCCGTCATGAATATGAAGAAAATTTAACTCACCAAGCCATTCGTATTTTACAAATGATTTCTCGACAAGAAGCACAAACCATTAGTACGATCGCAGCAAAACTGCAACTCTCACATAACACAACTTCTGAGCATATTAAACGATTAATTCAAAAAGAGTTTGTTATAAAAGAACGTAGTCGGCAAGATGAACGAGTTGTAATTGTAAAGCTAACAGAAAAAGGACAGCAAGCATTAGCTTCACACACACTGCTCGATGAGGCAAAACTAAAACAAATCGAACAGAAATTATCTGAAGAAGAAAAAAAGCTAATTCAATCTGCATTCGAATTATTAGCGAAGGAGGCATACGATGTCTTTTCTCACTAAAGTGATCGTTTCTGCACTTATTATTGGCGGAGTTACTGAGCTTGCCAAACACTTTAGTACACTTGGCGGCTTCATTGCCGCACTTCCGTTAATTAGTTTGCTCAGCTTATTTTGGATTTCTGTTGAGGGAGGTTCTCGCGAAAAATTAAGTGATTTTGCACTTGGCGTGTTATACGGGTTTCCTGCATCAGCCTTACTATTATTCATTGTATATTTAGGGCTTCGCAATTCATTTTCACTTGGCACCTCTATTCTATTCGGTATAGGAGTTTGGGGAATATTATTAGCGTGTCAGAGATTTTTTCAAACTTAAGGGGGCGTTATTTGATTACTATTGCTAACTTTCCCAATCTCTCCAGCCCTTTATAAAGCCGTTTCCTCGGAAATCATACATTGGAAAGATTGTGCTCAAAAGATGAAGAATATGCAACTATCCCCTAACATACCATTAATAGTTATTGGAAGAGATGCTCACCATTCTATCCAACAAGCCATGCAAGATGGTATTCCGTATGAAGAAGCAGTAGCCTTAGAAACTGTTTGGCAAGAACTGATTCATGAACAAGCTACACTTTCAAAACAAAGCCGACTTGTTGTTGCTTCTAAATCGGGACACTCCATTGAGATAGATCGACCTGATATTATGATAGAAGAAATAAAAAAGCTACATAACTTGTAAAAAGAAGAGGAAAGCAATATGTCACTGCTTTCCTCTTCTTTTTATTCAAAGTCTTCTTCTACCTCTTCTACATCATAAAACAAGTTCCCAGTGCTTACATGAATAGGGCCGTTTGCGACATCAACACGTAATACCCACGCCCATGGCACAGATAATCTTTCATGTAATGCACGCCAGAAAGCCATTGCTTTTCTTTCGTACTCCTCAAATTCTTCAAGCATCTCTTTGTAGGAGGCACCGTCTAATTGAATATTCGCTTCCATTAAACGTGAAAAGGCATAATGTTTTAGTTCTAGTTCTGCAGCAATTTCCATTTCCTCAGGTGTTGCCATACCAATAATCGTTCCGTCAGGTGGTAAAATCTCATACACATTGTGAACTTCTACAACTTCTCCTGGCATGGATGAAAATCGATTGTTTTTCTCGAACATATGAACAGCCTCCTTTTTTTAAAAGCTTTTGTATTCCAGCCATTTATTTCTATAAACGCTGTATCATCTCCTGCTCTTTTCGTCAATCTTCATACATTCTTTACAAAGTAATCTTTCCAAAGCTGATGCACTTGAATAAGCTGATTGTCTACAAATGTCAGTTTATATATATCAGGCATATGTAACCCCTTCCAAAATGAAAAATCATATTTGGAATCGAAATAATTCATGATAAGGGCCATAATATTTCCATGTGTTCCGATAACAATATTTTTCCCTTTATATTTCTCCAAGATTTTCATTATACAAGAAACTCCGCGCTCCTGAGCAATAACGTTCGACTCTCCACCTTCTAAATGAAACGAGGGATCTTCCCATACTTTTATAATAGCTTGCTCAAAATCTTGAACAGGCTGCAAACTTAATAAACGCTCTCTTATATCTTCCTCAAATTCAATCGATAATTGGAAATGTTCGGCAACCCCTTCTACTGTTTGAATAGCTCTCTTAAATGGACTTGCAATGACAACATCTATCGGTTCATTTTTCAATACTTCTGTCACTCTTTCTGCGTCTTTCCAACCTTTCTCAGATAACGGTCTTTCCCTTTCATCAGGTGTATATGTAGAATGCGCGTGCCGTACAAAATAAATAGTAGTCATTCCCTTATCCCCTTTTACTGTATTTATCTATGTTTAATAGTAAAGTAATATCATACTTTACTTAGCAAAAAACATGATGTTTTATTGAAACACCATGCTTTTTTGTTTACATAATAAAATTATAAGGTTAAAAACATTACGGATTATAGATTTTACGAAATTATTTCCCGTGATGTAACATGAAATCACTTACTTCTTCTTCAATATGGTCTAACTTTGCATTCCCTTCTTTCCATTTATGAATATAACGTGTTACGCCTATAATGAAAGAAACAAAAAGAGAAGAAAGAATAACTCCATATACAGCACTAACCGTACTCATTCCGACACTTCCTTGTAATTGGATTATGATACTAGTATACTCCTTTTTTTCTCCAAATGTAGGAAGTTCATATTTTTGTAACAATGACTGTTCATTTTTATGACATATAGATTATGGTTATGCAGAAAAAAAGAACCTGCACTTACTTTCTCCTTTTGTTTTACCTTGCATGTGACAGGAAAGAGAACTGACCGCTTCTATGCATGGCCAGATGCTCTCGTCCACCAAAAAAAATAGTTTATATCGTTTTTTAAACTTCGATTTATATAGATACTCCCTCTTGCTGCTTAAAATCTTTCCATTGCTTCGTTCCAAAAAACACAACAACAAACAGTCCTAACGTAGATATTAAAATTACATTGTATGCCGGTATATAATCTAAAAGTACACCATACAAAAGAGTTCCAAGTGGAACAATTGCTGTTGCGATCGTTTCAATTAATCCAAATACACGTCCTAAATATTCTGGTGCCGTCGTTTTTTGAACGAATACTTGCAATGGAACGTTAATCGTGATGATATTCACTCCAAATAGGATCATAAGGGTAATGTAATATATAAAAATCATTGTTTTAGATAACGGAAAAAACATCGGAAATACAATACAAAGCAATAATCCTGCTAACATGAAAAGATTCCTGCGAATTGTCCGGAACTTATTTGTTGCTTCCGCTCGAACAGATAAAATAATAGAAGCAATTAGCATCCCAACTGCAAACATTCCTTCAATGACTCCAAATTGCTGAGAGGAAAGTGATAATTTTTGAACGATAATATATGGTAGTGAAACGTTAACTGCACAAAAAAAGAAATTCAGCCAAAATGAAAGTTTTACCATCGAAAAGATGTCACTTTGCTCTTTCACATATACAAAACCTTCTTTTATGCTCGTTAAAAAATGTTTCTTCTCTTCTTTTTTGTCGACTTTATACAAATCAAAGACCATAAATACTTCTACCATCGCCGCAAGAGCAAATGTAATACCATTTAGTAAGAAAAAGAATTTTATAGAAAATAATCCGTATACAAGGCCGCCAATAACCGGTCCTAAAATGGTTGCAAGCGATGTAGCTGTTTGATTTAATGAATTTGCTTTTTGAATACGTGTTGGATCAACTAGAGATGGAATTGAAGATGTTAATGCAATAGAGAAAAAACTTGCACATATTGATAACAGTGCTGCGGAGACATAGATGAAGATCAATGAAAGTCCAAATGAAGTTGAAAGTAAAAACATGGTGAACATAATAAAAGCACTTAATATATCTGCTCCAACAGCAAGCTTCTTTCGATTAATTCGGTCTGCTGCTGCCCCGGCAATTGGTCCGAAAATCAAACGTGGAACGGATCCACAAACAAGTGTAATCGCAAATCCCATTCCAGATCCTGTCGTTTTTAAAACGTATAACCCCATTGCGAACGTATAAATATTTGCTCCAAGCATTGATGATAATTTTCCAATCATCATCAAAACAATATTTCGCGTCGCCATTTTCAATCGTGTATCATCTTGATTTTCTAATACACCCTCCATACAATCACTCTCCCCTTAAAAGTTAAATTGTGTTAAACTTATTATATAATCAATTTTCAGAATTTGGCAATATAAAAGTTTAATTATATTTAACTTTTATGTAAAAGGAGGAGTTCCATGACTACTCTCGGAGAAAAAATTCGGACATTACGAAAAGAAAAAAAACTTACCCAATCTGAACTTGCTGGGACAGAACTAACAAAAAGCATGCTCAGTCAAATTGAAAATGGTAAGGCAACTCCTTCTATGAAAACGTTGCATTATCTTGCTGACAAACTCGGCTGCGATGCGAGCTTTTTGTTAGAAGAAGACTCGATTGAACTCGCTTCTCTTGTACAAAAGATGGAACAATATATAAAAGATATGCGCTTTAAAGATGTCTATGAAATCCTCCATCCTATTGTGCATGATGTACTACCGTCTACATTAAACGTTGCACGTTTATATAAACAATATGCAAAAGTAGCAACTTATATGGGAAACTCCGATGTACATACGTATATCGAAAAAACAATTATCATTTTTGAAAAATACGCTTTATATCGGGAAAGTACAGAAACAAAGCTAATATCCTACTACTCATTGTTTCGACACAAACAATATAATGAGTGCTTACAATTAATTCATTCTATTCGTGACGAATATAAAGAAAAACATTTAGAAATGGATTTAATCATGCAAATTGAGCTTTTTTGGTATGAAGCTATTATTTTATTAGCACTTGGGAATTATGAGGAATGTAAAGCTATCCTTTTACAAACACTTAATTTTTCTAAAGAAAATCAAGTGTACTATAGAATGGATGAGTTTTACCGTATTTTATCTTTTCAAGCTATATTTGTTAAAGATACAGAAGGATATTTACACAATTTAGAGAAAGCAAAGCAATTTGCCACCTTTACAGAAAATACGTTGTCATTAAGCACTCTTCATTTATTAGAAGGTTATTTTCATAATACGATCACGAAACAATATGAAGTAGCACTTTCTCATGTTGAAACATATGGAAAAGAGCTTATCACACAGCTAGAGTCCGAAAAAAACGGCTTTTATTATCTTGAAAAAGGAAAAGCATTATATGGTTTAGAGCGGTATCACGAAGCATTACATGAGTTGGATCAAGTAACATTTCCTGATTATACGCATCATCCAATAGACCAAGCATTACTGACTACAGCAGGCTCTTTTCGTGCACTATGCTATATGCACCTAGAAGATAAAGAACAAGCACTGTATGAAGCACAACAAGCACACAATACTATGCAAGATTACCATGCTCCGGTGTTCTCTTCTTTCACTAAAGAAACATTACAAATGATTCAAAAACTTTAAACTCTCTACCAATTGGTATATTATTCCTTGTTCTTAGGGAAAATAATAGTACAAGAAAACTTCCATCTTGATGATTTACCAATCGGATATAGAGAGGAGTTTGAAAATGAACATTCAAAGAGCGAAAGAAATTTCAGAGTCAATGGAACAAACAAACGTAACATTTCAAGGCATGTCTGTTATGATTCAACATGTCGATGAAACAAATGAAACTGCACGCATATACGAGGCAACAAATCCAAATCGTGAACTTACCGTTCCCATTAACAGCTTAGAGGAAATATAAGAAGCCAATAAACACATAAGCGAGAAGACCCTCATATATTTTTCTCTTTACTGTTTAATATTACATTCATTACGGTAAATGAAATTAATAATTCTCCTGAGTAAAATGACACACTATTCAGATTTCGTGATAAACTTAAAAGAAAACTGAATAGTAAGGAGGCAACATAATGAATAAAGCGCCATACTATGCCGTCATCTTCACTTCCCAGCTATCATCTGAAACTGACGATTACGAAATCATTGCTGATGAAATGGTAAAGCTAGCCGCTAGGCAACCTGGTTTTATCGATGTTGAAAGCGTCCGTAATGAAACTGGATTTGGTATCACTATTTCATACTGGGAATCGCTTGAAGCAATCAATCAGTGGAAAGAACACGCTGCCCATACCGTTGCTAGAAAAAGAGGTAGAGAACAATGGTATGAACAATTTCATACAAGAATTTGTCTTGTTGAAAGAGAGTATCAAGCCATAAAGGAGAAAAAATCTTAATGGAACAGAAAACGGCAATTCTACTCCTACACGAAATATACGGAATCAACGAACATATAGAGCATGTCATTCAGACATTTTCATCCTCGACTATAGACGTGGTTTGTCCAAATTTATTACAGCGCTACTCTCCTTTTGATTACGATCAAGAAACAGAAGCATACTTACATTTTATGAATAACATTGGTTTTGAAAAGGGAAAACAACAGATTGACAGTCTGCTCACTGAACTGCAAAATAACTATGCTTCTGTTGGCGTTCTCGGATTTAGCGTTGGTGCAACAATTGCTTGGTTATGTAGTGAAGATACTAGAATTGATTTTGTTATCGGATGCTATGGTTCACGCATTCGTGATTACACAAATATTGTACCGAAATGCCCGGCGCTTTTATTATTCCCAGCAAACGAAACTAGTTTTTCAGTTTCTGCTTTAATTGGAAGTTTACAAGATAAAAGTCATCAACTTCTAAATATAAAGCAACTGAACGGAGAACACGGATTTCTCGATCCATTTTCTAAAGCATACAACAAAGAAGCTGCAACTCAAGGGTATGAGATTATACGCTCTTTTCTTCAAGACATAACAGAGAAGTAACACCTACTCCTCTGTTATGTTTTTATTTTTTCTTTCGATCCAAATAGGAATCAATAAATAGAGAACGTATGCAAGAAGCATCCAAATTGTAAATGATAGGATTTGCTGTGGTGAAAGTGCTGAGAAGACATGAGAATTTTTATTCCCACGTTTTTTGAAGTTCATATACCTTCCATTTATAGTTCATAAATGTGTAATTATCTATCGTTATCTTTCTCCGCACGTTTTTCCCTATCTCCCTGTTCTTCATGGAACTCCACACGCGATTGTGCGCTAATGGAATCGAACGGCGTGTAGTAAATTTGAGGCGTCACTTTTTGAACAAGCATTTTATATACAGTAAATCCTATTACAAAACAGAGAAATAGCATAAACATAATAACTCCGCTTGCTAGAATAATCATGGCATCCTCCCCTAGAAATCGTTATACTACAAAGTTCGATACAATTTGAGATACTCCTTTTTCTAAACTGTGAAACTTACATCATTGAAAATTTTCTCTAGTCAATTCTTGTTCTAATCATGAAATAGAAAGAAACGCAACAAAAACACCGCTATGACTCCTGTTAGTACAGCCCCAAGCGAACTCCGTGTGAAAATCGCAACGAGAAACGTTGGAATAGCTGCTACTATATAATCTACTTTCACCGTTTCATGCATACATAACGTTTGCGCTAACAATGCAATTGGAACATATCACAATACTCTTCAAACGTACAACCAATAAATACAACTCTTTCAATATCTAATTTCATTTCCCTCACTCCTCTCTTCCTTATTTTAACATACAAAAAAGAAATGCCCTCTGCGGGCATTTCTTTATCTTAATAATTCATTCGATTCTTTATCATACACTTTATCAAATGTTGTCATCACACGTTGCGATGATTGAACCATCCTTTGGTTCGTCATAACATCTACCAATTCTTTCGCCATATCAACGTTAGAGTTTTCTAACATGTAGTTGCGAACAACTGACGTTCCATTTGGTAAATCAGCAATGTTCGTTCCATCTATTGTAAAGCTTTTATCTTCATGCTTTACAAGACGCGCTTTCATAGTTGCATCAACTGATTTTGTTTGTAAACGTCCAATAGTTTGGCGCGTTTCTTCATTATAAAGAGTACCATCTGCTCTCACAGAAAGTTTCGCACCTTCTGGAATACGAATACGATTATTATTACCATCCAGTACATATGCACCAGATGTTGTTTGTAAGTAGCGATCTGCATTTACAGTAAAATGACCATCTTTTGTCATATACGTTTGATTATTTTTTGAAACGACAAAGAAAGAAGCCGCACCCGTATTTCCATCTTCTAAAGCAAAATCAGTAGCACTATTGGTAATTTGTACTGTACCTTGAGTTAAATTTACATGTGTGGCAGCTGGTACAACTGCATAATCAACTGTTCCAATTGCAGTTTCACTTCTATTTACTTGACGGTACGTTTCATGTGTATCAAAAACTCTTGATGTCATTTGATCTGCTTTAAATCCTACTGTTTGGGCATTAGCGATGTTATTTGCATGCACATTTATGTGCTGCATATAGTTCATCATTCCCATAGAACCAACATATAAACCATTCATACTGTAATGAATAAGGCAAAAACCTTATTCTTCACCTCACTCTCTATTATGATATATATAACATTTGTTTTGCTAAATGTTCAGCTGTTGCAATATGCAAGTTTTGGGTAATATTTTGTCCATCTGTTGTAAGGATAATTGGTGCAGATGAAACAGCTGGAATCTTTAGTAGCTCACCACTACTTGCTGTTTCATCAAACTTCGTAAATATAAACCCATCGATACGCACATCTTTGAAGTTTGTAATAATCTCGACCATATCTTTACTTTTCATTGAAGCTGATAACGTTAAGCAAATATAATCTGGTTGAACTTGTTCCATTATTTCAACCATACTTTGTACAGAGTCTAACGTACGATAATTTCTACCAGCTGTATCGATTAAAATATAGTCGACTGGTGCTTCCTCTTTAAAATAGGAAAGTGCTTGCGATATTCCTGCTGCATCACGCACTGCCAAAACTTCTGCCCCAATTACTTTCACATTCTCTTGCAATTGCTGAACCGTTCCAACCCGTGAATGATCTGTTGTAATAAATCCAACCGTTTTATTTTGCTCATATAACTGCCAAGCAATCTTTGCAAGTGTTGTCGTCTTTCCAACACCTGTCGGTCCGATTAACGCAATCGTTTGTACTTCCTTCTCAAACACATTTTCTGTATGAAAATATTCACTCATATCTTCAAAAATAAACTGCAAAACTTCTTCTTCTGTAATCAACGAAGTGTGTTCAAACTTTGCTCGCAGTTTCTTTTCATATACTGCTAAGAAATGCTCTTCCACTTCATTTTGTTCAAGTGTACGCAGTACTTTTTTAATAATGAATGGGACCGATGTCCCTTGCTCAGTTTCTTGTACTGCTCGATTTGCAACATGAGTAGTTACTTCTACTTTTTCTTCTTGTTTTTCTACAGTTTTCATTACAACAAGTCCCTTGTCAAACACTTGCAGTAATTTTTGCTTCTGCTCCACCCACGCTTCACTTTGAGCAAATGGCTTTGGCTTATACGGAATATTATGCGTTTTATTCTCAAGGTCATGTAAAATCGATTGTATCTTCTGCATCTGAATCGTCTCTTGTGATTGTTCTTCTTTTACTTCTGTAGCAACTTGTTCTTGTTTTTCTTCATTTTTTTCAGGAAATTTCACAATCATTTCATATTGCTTTTTCCAAAAGAACGGCATCTTTCGCTTTGCTGTTTCAGCCACAACATAGTAATAGTCATTTCCGTGCTCTTCAAAAAGTTTATGATACAATTCGTTTTTAGAATACGCTTGAATTCGCTTCATGCTTTCATTCTGTGCTGCACTTTCCATATTCTCTCACCTCTGCCTTACTCAATATATGCAATTTGGTCTACCGCAATTTCAGGTGCCAATTCACTGATGCATAGTACCTTCGCTTCTATTTGATAACGGTCAAGTAACCTTACGATACCGAAGCGGAAATCTTTACGACGGGTTAATAAAACTGGATCTCGTCCCATTAAACGAGACTGTTTAAAAATGTTTTGAATTTGATCAATAACACGTGTTTCTTGCTCTAAATCCCAGTTTAATAAATATCCTTGATACGAGTTATTTACGACGTCAGCATCAAGTTCAATTGCATCTGAGAACAACGCTGCATAAATTTTCCCATCATAGTTTTTCGCATGTTCACAAATTACTTTTGAAATACATTCCCGTACAAAAGCAGTAACACCGTCTGCCTGATTTTGATAAATCTCTTTTCCGTCAATAATACCTTCCATAATGGTTGGTAAATCTCGAATGGAAATACCTTCTTTTAACAGTTGCTTCACGACATTCTGAATAAGAGATAAATCGATTTCCTTCTTCTTAATTTCTTCCAATAATACGCCATGATCGTTTTCTAAAGATTGAATTAAATCTTTTACATGCTGACGTTGCAGCAGTTCATGCACATTACGACGAATCACTACATCTAAATGTGTAATTAAAATACTTAGCGGTTCTAACACTTGATAGCCTTTCATTTGTGCATCTTGGACAACATGCTCTAAAATCCAGTAACCATCTTCTCCAAAGATTGGATCTTTTGCTGGTTCAGCATCTAAATCAGCCATAACATTTGGTGTTTTCAGTGCTAATAAATAACCTGACTTTAAAACGCCTTCTGCTACCTTTGCTCCTTTAATACGAATCACATACCGTCCGCGTGGTCTGAAGCTCGTATTATCTTTGAAGTTAATTCCAGGGACATTAATACCTAAATCCGTAATAATCGATTTTCGCATTAATACAACTTTATCTCGCGCTGTTTCCCCGTTAATTTTTTGTTTCACAAGTGCTGCTAAATCCAGACCAAGTTCAACAATAATTGGATATTTATCCGTAAAGACACCAAATGAATCTTCCACTTTCTTCATTTGATCTTCATCACTTTGAATCATCTCTAATTCTTTTTGC
Organism: Bacillus sp. JJ864; assembly: GCF_036963045.1. NCBI lineage: Bacteria > Bacillati > Bacillota > Bacilli > Caryophanales > Bacillaceae > Bacillus > Bacillus sp. JJ864. The sequence goes on from NZ_JBALLY010000032.1 coordinate 62,323, forward strand.
AGCTCTTCTTCTTTTTCTTTCTTCAAACGCTGCTTATTGGTGTACCCTAAGAAAATAATTCCACCACCAACAATTAAGAACGGGATAAGTGGTAGCGGTGAAAATACACCCATTGCAATAAATAGGCCTCCAAGTGCATATACAACAACGTCATGGGCCATTAACTCTTTATAAATACCTTCGTTCACCGTATCGTCTGAACCATCAAATACACGTGTAACAATAATCCCTGTCGAAATAGCTAGTAATAGCGAACCGATTTGGTTCACGATTCCATCGCCAATCGTTAATTTTGTAAAATGATAGGCAGCTTCTTGGAATCCCATTCCTTGCTGCATCATCCCAACAATTAAACCAAAAATAATATTCACGAATAAGATAACGATACTAAATATAACGTCGCCTTTTACAAATTTCCCGGCACCGTCCATTGCACCGTAAAACTCTGTTTCCATATTTAATTTCTTACGCTTGTCCTTTGCTTCTGTGTCTGTAATAATGCGCTGATTTAAATCCGCATCAATTGACATCTGTTTCCCTGGCAAAGAATCAAGTGTAAAACGTGCCGCAACTTCTGCTGTACGAGAAGAACCGTTTGCAACAATAAACTGGAAGATAATCAGTACGATAAAAATAACAATACCAATTAATAAGTTTCCGCCAATAACAAACTGACCGAATTCTTCAATAACATGACCAGCATTCCCATTCGTTAAAATAGCTCGCGTCGTCGAAACGTTAATCGAAACACGGAAAATTCCAATCAATAATAGTAATGTTGGGAATGTCTTTAACTCATCCCACTCTTTAATACTCGTTGCCCGCATATACACGAGAACTGCCATACCAAGTAAAAAGACAATAACGACATCTAATATAAATGGCGGCAATGGGATTAAAAGTGCCACGATAAATGACACTGCCAAAAAGATAGAAAAATAAGTTCTTGCTGAATCTATCTTAAACAAACAAAATCTCCTCCAAACGCGCCCTATACTTCAATTTGTTTCGTTTGAATTAAATAGCGCATAACTTCAATAACAGCAACATATAAATCTTCCGGAATCGTTTCATTTTCCTCAACTTGATAATATAACGAACGTGCTAGTGGACGATTTTCCACCATTGGTATATCTTGTTCACGCGCTAACGTTCGCATAAATAATGCCAGCTCATCTTCACCTTTTGCTACAACAATCGGCGCTGCATCAACTAGCTTATCATAACGAAGAGCAACAGAAATGTGAGTTGGGTTGTTCACAATAAAGGTTGCACCGTCCATCTTTTTTGCAATCGCTCCCTGCAAAATCGCATGCATAAAGCTTTTCCGCTTTCCTTTTACTTCTGGATCTCCCTCGTTATCTTTATGCTCTTTTTTCACTTCTTCTTTTTTCATTTTTAAATCTTGTGCATGTTCCCATTTCTGATAAATGAAATCAATAATAGAAACAACAACAAGAATAATCAAAATGGCTAAAAATATATATTTGATTTGCTTCATAATTTCAACAAGTGACGCACTCCAATTAAACCCAATCATGCTCACAAGTTTTTCTAAATTCCGCTTAACTATGACATATGCGACATAGCCAAGAAGAATCATATAAAATAAAGATTTTAAAATATCAACGATACTTCTTCTACTAAACAATCTCGTAAAATAGCTTTTCGGATTAATACGAGATGCTTTCGGTTTAATAATTTTTGCTGAAAATAAAAAACGTACTTGTATCATATAATTCAGCATATGAAATGCATAAACGAGCACAAGAATAGGCACTGATATTTTTAATAGAAGCATACCCATTAAATAAAAGTACTCGGTTGTATTCGTCTTACTTCCAATTTGATCAAATAGCACCGCAACAGAATTGGCAATATCATACCCTAAGCGATTACCAAAAAAATAAATAACTGTTGCTAAAACAAGCACAGAAAACAAGTTATTTAAATCTTTACTCTTGGCAATGTTCCCTTCTTCGCGTGCTTTTTTAATCTTCTGCGGGGTGGCTTTTTCTGTTTTATTATCTTTTGCCATAACCGTCCCTCTATTTCGTTAACAAAAAGTCAAATAGTTTCGTATATTCATCGAGCAATTCGCTTGTCAAATTTTTAAACACATATCCAAACATCGGTACACTCATTGCAATAAATAAAATGCCGCACGTAATTTTTAAAACGTATGCATTCGCAAAAATATTAAGTTGCGGTGCATTTTTTGCAATTAAAATTAATACGAAGTTTATAATGAATAAACAGCCCATAAGCGGAAGTGCAATTTCTACCGCAGACGTAATTGCAAATAATAACGTTGCTAATAAACTATCTAAAAAACTCTTCGTTAATAGTTGTGAAATTGCTTCTGTATATTGAAACGACTTCAAAATTGTCGCAACAAAATAATCCATTCCGCCAAGTGCAACAAAAATAATCGTAAAGAAAATATCAAACATTGTTGAAATTAGTGTCGACTGCGAACCAGCATTCACATCAAACAAACTCGCTTGTGATAAACCTATATCAAAATCTAAAATATGTCCCGCCATCTTGGGAATGTTCCATAAAAACTCGACAATCTTTGAAAGTGTTAACCCAATTACAATTTGTGTACCCGCATAACCGACAATATCCCAGATCGTCTCAATATGAGAAATATTCACTTTGTCAGCGACTGTAACCGATAATCCGAGCCCAAATGTAATTTTCACCATTGCTGGCATGGAACGTCCTGAAAAAAAAGGCAAAAAATACAAAAATGATGTAATACGGCAAAACGCAAAAAACGTCGCAACCCATAAATCCATATTCATTTTCCGTCACCCTTTTTCAATACGAACGCAGCAACGTCGGAATTTTGTCAAATAAATCTAAAACTAATGTTGTAATTTCTTGAAACATCCACGGTCCAAGTATGATAATAACAAGAACAATGCTTGCCATTTTAGGTAAAAACGTAAGTGTTTGTTCTTGTATTTGCATCATTGCCATTAATACCGCAAGAATGATAACAACAATCATACTTACTCCCGCAACCGGAAGTAAAATTTCAAAACCTTTATAGAAAAAAGTTTGAAATATTTCTGTTATTGGTGATATATTCATGCAAATATGACTCCTATCACGTATTGTACAAACAAATTTCTTTCTCTAATCGGCTCTTAAGCAACCGTTTTAAACATAATATCGACGATTTTCGTATATCCACCTAAATATACAAAAACGAGTATTTTAAATGGTAAACTTAAAATCATCGGTGGCACCATCATCATTCCGAGATACATTAGCAATGTACTAACGATTAAATCAATAAAAACAAACGATAAATAAATAAACATCCCTGTTAATAAGCCTTTTTGAATTTGAGTCAATGTAAAAGACGGAACGAGAGTAAATAAAGAAATATCCTTCACATCTTTTGGCAACTCTTCATTTCGAACTTTTAACATCATTTTCAAATCATGTTTATACGTATGCTTTGCCATATAATCTTTCATAATTGGTTCTGTCTTCGTTGCAGCTTGACTCACTGTAATCTTATCTTTCGTCATCGGATCCCAGACATCGCTTTTTAAATGTCCAAGAACAGGCTGCATCGTAAATAACGATAAAAACAGAGCTAATCCAACCAGCACCTGGTTAGGTGGTAAATTCATAACACCGAGTCCTTGACGTGTAATGCCAAGAACAATCATAAAATAAGTAAAGTGCGTAAACAAAAGCACAATAGATGAAGATAGCGATAATAGCGTTACAAGTAGAAAAAGTTGTACACTCGAATTATTCGTAAACTCTTTTCCATTTTCAAAATGAATAAATCCATTTGGTTCTGCGTACGCTGCATTTGCAAAAATAATGCAAAAAACAATAGAAAATGCAAAAATAACACTAATAGAAGATATAATTTTTTTTATTTTCATGATGCATCCTCTACTTTTTTCTGCTGAATTTTTTCCTCTTTTATCGCCTCTTCTAATACTTTATGAAACTGATTTCCTGACAACTGGATGGAATGACTGCCGTTATTACCTATAACAGTAAATACTTGCTTACCATCTACTTCAAATAAGAATGCACTCGTTTGATGGTTGACATACAAGCCATCTTTCACTTGAATCAAACCATTTTCCCCTTGCTTATAAAACTGATGTTTCCTCGTCTTTTTCATCATATAAAAGGCACCATATCCGAGAGCACCAAATAATAATACAACTTGCACCAAGGTTGTCATATAACTCATATGACACCTCCTCTATTCATTCTCATTCGCCGCAGCTAATATCGCTTTTTTCTTATCGGCTTGAATTTCAGAAATGATAATTCCAAAATTTTCATCCATCACAATTGCTTCACCAATTCCCACTTTTTCATCACTTAAATATACATCGACTTTATGCCCTAAGTTTTTTTCTACCTCTAAAATATCACCAACCTTCAGTTTTTTCACATCAGCTAGTGTTACACTTTTCCTGCCAAGTCGCACACCAAGTTCAATAGAGATATCTGAAACTGTTTCAATATGAGCTTTTGATTGCTCATTATACTCTTTTACAACTTCATCTAAATCTACTAACATAACAGAAGATACTTCATGCTTCATATCCTACTCTCCCTCTCTTACTCTACAAAGCTTTTAAATAAAAATGCTTTACGCTGCCCATCTTTTCCGATAAAACAATTAAACTTATGTTTCCCATCAACATACCCACGTAATTGATCTGTTACTTTTGTATGTAATGGGATAATATCGCCTTCCTCAAACTGCTCTAGGTTGCCGATTGTCATCTTCTCTTCACCAATCGCGATATGTATCGGTTTACGAACTTTTTGCACTTCTGTTTCCACTTCTGTAGAATATGTTTTTCGTTTATCAGAAGAGTGTTCAACAATATTCTCTGACGTTAACTTATCCATAATCTCTTCAACAGATAAAAACGGAATGCCTAATCGTACTGTTGTATTCCAATAATCCGTTTTCATATCCACGTTTAACAACGAAATAATGTCACTTGCCGTTGTAATTTTAAGAACATTTGGATCTGTTTCTGTTGCCACAAGGTGCGGTTGTATCTCAATTATACTTTCAAACGATCGTTTTAAATTATCACAAAGAATAGAAAATACATTATCCAATGTAATAAATTCAAATGATGTTAACGGTCTACGAAGTGTAAAATCACGCTTCGGTTCTCCGCCAAGCCAACACTCATGGATATAAATGATGAAAGCTAAATCCATTTCAATAACAATCTCACCAAGATTTGGCAAGCCTAGATCAACAACACAATATAAATAATAATCTTTCGGCATTTTCTCTACATACTCACTCGTAAATGGAACTTGCTCCACTGTCGACGGATCAAGCTCCATTGGAATACGTATTCGGGCTGCAAGCGCTTGAGCCGTCTGTTTTCCAAAGTTCGTCGCGATCGTTTGTAAACTCCGTAAGTGCTCCACACCAAATTTTTCTGGTCTATTAAAATCATATTCTTGAAACTTGCCTTGTTTCTCTGCTTCCTGTGCAAAATCTGGCATTTCTGCCCCTTCATCCATCGCCTTTAACAGCGCGTCAATTTGCTCTTGACTTAATTTATCACCGCTCATGAAAATCCCCTTTCTTATTTCTTCAACTCGACAACTTCAACGTACATTTTGCCGCTTTTTGTCAAAATTTTGCCGGTTCCAATTTCTTCATTTTCTAACATAATACGCACTGTATTTTTCTTGGAATGTTCAAGGCGATACAATGTTCCTTTTGTAATGTGAAGCAGATCATCAATCTTCTTTTTCGTCTTTCCAATTTCAAAATGAATTGTTAGTGGAATATCATCATGTAATTTCATTTCTAGCAACTCCCATATCGTGTTTACAAAATTTCTATTTTATATAAGAAACTTTACTTGGAAACATCAACGTTTAATATTTTTTTAATATATTTTTCTGTTTCTTGAAACGGTGGTACACCCCCATACTTTTTCACATTTCCTGATCCTGCATTATAAGCTGCAAGTGCCAATACGAGATCCCCATTATATTTTTTTAAATATCCCGTTAATTCCTTCACACCACCTTCGATGTTTTCAGCAGGTGAAAATGGATTTTTCACACCTTGTTCCTTCACATTATCTGGCATAAGCTGCATTAACCCCATTGCGCCTGCTGAAGAGACTGTATTTGGATTATAATCTGATTCTACTTCGATCATTTTCTGAATTAACGTTTTGGGAATACCATATGTATTACTTGCTTTTTGAATAATATCCGCATACTTTCCTTCATTCTTAGATCGTACATTTTGAATATTATATTTTTTCGTTAATTCCCACGTATCCATATCCGTGTTTGTTACATCAGAAAAACGACGCGAAAACTCCTGCTGAGCAACTTGCAAAGGTTCCGCATTTTTCACATCCATCTCAGTTGCTACATTTTGATTCTCTCTTACTTGAGAAAGCTTCTTATCCATTTTCACTTCCTTCGCAGTTTCATTTTGAAGTGCCACTCCAAATGAACTACTCATAAAAGCTTTTGGACTACTTAGCTTTTTCTCTATCTGCCCTTTTCTATAAGAAAGAACTTCTTTCACTACATTTCCAATAATCATAATATCACCTTTTAGTTAAATAGAGATAACTTAATATTAGAGTTTTTTATAAAACTTTGCAATAATCTTAAAAAAAAATACGGATAATTAATAAGATTAATTTAAATTTCCCACTAAAAATAAGTAATAACGGATATATTTTACATTTTATATAGATATAAATTGAAAACACCGCTTAAAAAACTTTCTTTTTGGGTGGACGTGAGCATCCGGCTATGGATAGAAGAGGTCAGGGTCTTTCTCTGCCACATGCCAGGTTTAAAACAAAAAACGAGTGCAGATCATATTGCATTGTGCATAGCAGCGACCTATATATATCCAAATTGAAAAGACGACATAAAAACCTCTTTCTTTTAAGGGAGGACAAGAGCATCTGGCCGTGCATAGAAACGGTCAGGGCCTTTTCCTGCCACGGACGAGGTTTCAAACAAAGGGAGCAAGCGAGTACAGGTCATGTTGTAGTCTGCATAGCATCGACTTATATATTGAAAAAATTAAAATAGATTTATAGTACACCATATAGAATGATAGAGAAAATATTCTTATATGCTATCATTTTAAAAAGTACAATAGAAAGAAAAAATAGGTTGCATATACTTTTAAAAAACGTAAAGATTTTTTTTGGCGCATTTATAATGAAGTAACGTCAAAACATACAAAAAACAAATATAGAAGAATTAAGCTTGAAGATTTTATTACTTAGGTACTCCTAAAGAAGAAACAGATAATATTTTTTCTATGTATATATATCCAAATTAAAAAACCGACATAAAAACCTCTTTCTTTTTTGGGGAGGACGAGAGCATCTGGCCGTGCATAGAAGCGGTCATGGCCTTTTCCTGCCACATGCAATGTTTTAAAACAAAGAGCGCAAGCGAGTACAGGTCGTGTTGCAGTCTGTATAACAGCAACTTATATGTTGAAAAATTAAAATTGATATATATAAATATTTTAAACAAAAAAATCACATGTGCCTCTCATGGAATTAATTTAACTTCTACTATTAATAGTAGTTCCCCTATAATAATTCATCGAAAACATAAAAGATTACTCTTATCTATAATCAGATCGCTTGAAACAACAGTAAAATGTAGTCGATGAATAAAATAAAAAATCTCATACCATTTCATTTTCCTTCATATATATAAATTGAAAAAACGGCAAAAAGCCTCTCTTTTTGGGATGGGCAAAACTATCTAGCCATGCATGGAAGCGATTAAGGCCTATTGCTGCCACGTGCCAAGTTTT
>NZ_JBALLY010000033.1:0-4503 GCF_036963045.1 Bacillus sp. JJ864
CTTTAAAAGTGTGCTAGACTTTGTCACAAGTAACATCTCTTATGAATTCAAATGAAATACAATTTTTATTTTTTTAGTTATGTTTGTGAATTTTTTCACAATAAAATTTTAGAAATATCTTTAAAAAGATTGTATATATTTCTATAAAATTGTGAATTATATCACAAATAAAATTAAATCTTATTTGTATACAGCACTTTTAAAAAAATGAGAGGATCTATTATTAATAAGAAAAAAATGAATTCATTCGAGGTTGTATGTATTTTGCGAAACAGGAGTGATTATTATGTCACAAGAACAACTAAAAAAAGAGATTGGCTTCTTCGCAGCATTAACTACTGTTATTGGTACCGTTATTGGAGCGGGTGTATTTTTTAAGCCTACTGCACTTTACGGCGCAACTGGATCAGCAAGTTTAGGATTACTTGCATGGGTAATCGGAGGAATCTTAACTGTTTGCTCAGGTTTAACTGCGGCTGAACTATCGGCAGCTATTCCTGAAACTGGTGGAATGATGGCATATTTAAAACGTACTTATGGAAACTTAACTGCTTTCCTACTAGGCTGGGCACAAACTGTTATTTACTTCCCTGCCAATATTGCAGCACTTGCAATTATTTTCGGAACACAAGCAGTTAGTTTATTTGGATTAAATGCGAATGAACATAAATTGATGATTATTGGAGTTGCTGTTATTACCGCAGCTTTCGTAACCTTTATGAACTCCTTAGGAGCGAAAGCTGCCGGCGGAATTCAAATGGTATCAACTATTTGTAAATTAGTTCCTTTAGCATTACTTATTATTTTTGGATTATTGCATAAAGGCGACGTAACTCTACAACTGTTTCCAGTTGAAGCAGGACCAGGTAAATCATTTATTTCTGCACTTGGATCTGGCTTACTTGCAACAATGTTTGCTTATGATGGATGGATTCATGTAGGAAATATCGCTGGAGAAATGAAAAACCCTAAAAGAGACTTACCTAAAGCAATTGTAATCGGATTATCTACTGTAATGGTTGTATACTTACTTATTAATATTGCATTCCTTATGGTTATGTCTGCATCAGCACTTGCAGGAACTGATACACCTGCTTCTCAAGTAGCGACAATTTTATTTGGAGCAATGGGAGGAAAATTAGTTACAATCGGTATTCTAATTTCCGTATTTGGAACAATCAATGGATACATTATGACAGGAATGCGTATCCCTTATGCAATGGCATTAGAAAATAAACTACCGTTTAGTAAATGGTTTGCGACATTATCTAAAAATAGTCGCGTTCCTTATAATTCTGGAATCTTTATGTTATGTGTTTCTATCATCATGATGGTTATCGGCGGATTTAACGCATTAACAGATATGTTAGTATTTGTTATATGGATATTCTATACAATGACTTTTGTAGCAGTATTCATTTTACGTAAAAGAGAACCGGATCTTGTGCGTCCTTACAAAGTACCGCTATACCCTATTATCCCTATGATTTCTATTATAGGTGGATCATTTATCGTTATTAACACTCTTTTCACACAAACGCTGCTAGCGTTATGTGGTATCGGCTTAACTGCTTTAGGTCTTCCGATTTATTTCGCAATGCGAAACAAACATGTACAAACTAATAAATAATCATTTGGAGACACATACAATTTGATTTGATCTTATTTGGTCATAACTTTGATTAGTATTCAATGTATCAAGCCCCTTCAAGTTGCTTACTGAAGGGGCTTGATACATAATCAGTGTGTATTAGAAACTTATCTAAATATGCTACAATCTCTTCGTTAAGAATGTTTCCATAATATCCCTCTTAAATCTTTCATAATCAAATTGAAAAGCCACACTTTGTATTTTATATCCTGGATTTGTCGTAAAACGAAAGTCTGCAATGCTTTGACCGAACCCTTCTCCTTGATCAGGAATTACTTTTATAGGAACTTTTGAGAGGTGAACTGCATCCGGATTCAACAAATACCATATTGTTACAAAATCATGCATAGGACTTCCTCCTATACCGGGATTCGACTTTGAGTAAAAATTATAGTAATAGTCTAACATAGGTTTAATAATAAGCCCTGCAGGATCCTGTGTGATCTGATGAAATTTGTCAATTTCTTGGACCATTTTAGGTGTAACAATCGCATGTTGGGTAACGTTTAGCGGAATAATTGTCAAATTCTTTGCATGCTGTAGAATTAAATTCGCTGCATAAGGGTCTGCATAAAAGTTAGCTTCAGCGACAGCCGTCACATTTCCAGGATAAAAAAAAGCCCCGCCCATACAAATATATTCCTTCACGTTGCGCATCTTCTCTAAATTTAAAACAAATGCTGTGGCTAAAGAAGAAAGTCTTCCTAGATTGATAATGGTAAGATCGTCTAAATTCGAATCTATGATCTCGTAAATATTATTAATGGGATAAACAGGATACGAAGTCTCAGGTGGAATGATTGGTCCTAATCCGACTTTCCCATGTACTTGAGGAAAATATTGAACTAAAATACCGGTTAAAGGTACGGAAGCACCGAGAAATACAGGTATTTCTTTTTTTCCCGCGATGTATTTTAAATAGTTAATATTTCTTATAGCATTCTCTCTTGAGACATTCCCGTAATCCGCTACAATACCCAATAATTGTATATCACTACGAAAAAAAGTGTACAGAATGGCAAATGCATCATCAATTCCTAAATCTGTAAACAGGAGAACTTTTTTTATCATATATCTTCCCTCCCTCAAAAGACATGGAGTCAAAATTTCATTGGACTTATATACATTTTATGTATTCATAAATCTTGTATTCTGTTAATTATTTAATGTATATACCATTAAATAAAACAAAAAGGAAGTCAAAGGACTTCCTTTTTGCGATTAGACATCTTACCTACAGTAATTAACAAGGTTCCATCGTCATCAAGTTTAAAAATAAGAGCCAATTTGTTCTTAGAGTAGAAAATTGGGTTTATTTTATGTGGAAAGAAGATATATCACTATTTACATCTATAATGCTTTTGGAAAGTGCTAATAAGTGGAACACATCAATCGTGTTACGCCGTTTCCCCCTCATTTCTCAATAGCCTCTTTGTTACAACTGCCATTGCAATCATCGTAATACTTACAAACAGTATAGGAAGATAACCCTTTATGCTAAAAGCTTCAAATATAACACCATATATGACCTGACCAACAGGTGCCATACATTGTGAAACCGTTATAATAATCGCCATGACTTTCCCTAAATTTTCATTTGATGTTTTCTTTTGTACAGCGGTAATAACAAAAATAGAGATAATAGTCATCACCATTGCAATAAGGAATGCACACAAGACAAAAAGTATGAATGATGGATAGTTTCCGAAGCTAAGTGCAAGAGGCGTAATTGATAAAGCCATCGGTACAATCAATAAGGCAATTACGAGAAACCAAAGATACAGTTTTTTCATTTGCATCTTTTTGGAAAAGAAACCGATGGACAATGCTCCTAAAATTGTAGCAAAATCTATGAGTCCCATTCCAACGCCATACATTGTGTCACTACTTTGCAAGACTACCCGTAAAATGATGGGACCACCAACAACAAACAACGGCGTGAGAATTAAATTGAGGAAAGCTGCAAGGATTATGCATTTCAAAATAAAAGGTTGCTTAACTACATAGATAACCCCAACTTTTAAGTCGTTTACGATAGTCGATATGATATGTCCATCTTGTTTCCTTTTTACAAACGGGATATTAATAAAAATCGCTAATACTGCAGCTAAGAAAAAAGCAAGACAACTCATCACAACAAGCATTTTTAACCCTACAATACCATACAATACTCCGCCTAAAACAGGAGCTGCTACACTTGATAGTGCTTGAACACCGTTTACAATACCGTTTGCCTGCTCCAGTTTATTTTCCGCAACTAACAAAGGAACACTTACTATGACAGCTGGCGAATACATGGCGCTAATAATCGCTAGCAAAACCATAACAACACCGATAAGTATCACGGAATTATTACCATCCGCCAACAATAAAATAAAACAAAATACAATGGCACTACTTATAAAATCAAAAATTACCATGAGGTTGCGGCGGTTGAATCTGTCAGCAATAGCCCCGCCAAGAGGTGATAACAAAAGCGGTATATTCGATGCGGCATACAAAGTTGCATATACGTCTGCCCGGCCTGTTATGTCCAACACATAAAGAGATAAAGCAAAACGTAAAAGAGAAGAACCTAATACTGATATTATCTGCCCAATGACCATTAAGTGAAATGCTTTAGGAAAAGGCTTTATATTGCTATTATTTTGCATAATATAAACACCTTTCATTAAGAAGTCAGACCGACTGTCGGTCTATAATTTTGTATCAAATACTATTTTAAAATTTTTCTCCATATTAAGTCGCTGCTATGTGAATACAACATGACCGCTACTTGCTTTCTCCCTTTGTTTTAAACCTCGGATGTAGCAGGAAAAAGCACTGACCGCTACTATGCATCGCCAGTCCCT
>NZ_JBALLY010000033.1:4539-12017 GCF_036963045.1 Bacillus sp. JJ864
AGTAACTGAGTAGTTACAATATTTACAAGTAAACTTACCCTACATTTTCCCGTGATCTTATTAGTCATTTTCAGACTGTTTCATCAAAATATCCAAAATATAATTAAAGCTACCTTTTTTAGCTCCAAGAGTAGTCTCCATTATGTGAATAAACGCCTTTGCTCTTTGCATTGTTTCGTGAGGCTGCCAATGAAACAGTCCTTCATCAAATATTACTTGTGCAGAAGCGAGCAAAAATTCTATTGTTTCTTGTGGATAATCCGTCACAAAAACATGTTCATTGATTCCTTGCTTAATCACCTCCGTCAAAACAGGTGTTAAATGTAAAATAGACTGAACTAAACTTCTCTGATGCATTTCAGCATTACTTGGCTGATGAAATTGTTCAATCATTTTGTCTTTGTTTCCCCCAGCTTTTGGTGCTTGCGCTATTAAAATATGAAATAATTTATCAAGTACTGGGATGTTAGGATCTGAAGCAATCTTTTTTGCTGCTGCAACATCTGCATTTACAATCCGCATAATAATCGCATCCATCACTTCCTCTTTTGATTTGAAATAATGATAAAACGTTCCTTTTGCGATACCGATTTCCTGCAGAATATCGTTTACGGTCGTTTTCATATATCCTTTCGAAGCAAACCATTTTTCTGCGATATCTAAAATTTCATTTCTTCGTTCTTCATATTCTTTTACGATTCTCATGAATAAACTCCTTCTCACTAGACCGACTGTCGGTCAAATATAATTATATGTAAACATTTCAAAAAGTTGCTCTTTATTATATCCATATTAGATAACTAAAAAAATATTACTCCATATAAGAAAAACCCACGATGACATTTATTGTGTCCTTCTTGCTTCACTAAATCTCATCCTCTAAAGATTCCTTTTCTATACTAACGTCCTACTTCCTTCCTTTTTATTCTCAAAATCAGCTATATGCTCTAGAAAACATCCTGAAAAAGGAGCCATTTTTTATGCCCCCTTTTCACCGTTCTGTGAACCACAATTCTTATTACATTACTACTCCTATCGCAAACCCATCGTATCCTTTGCTTCCCACAGTCTGTATTGCCGTCGAGGATAGTTGTGATTCAGATGCAAGAGTATCAAAAAAGCGGCGAATGCCCTGAACATTAGAATCAGTGCTAGAAACGTTTACTACTTCTCCTTTGCGAACCACATTGTCAGCTACAATTACGGTACCTTTTCGAGATAATTTGAGTGCCCACTTTAAATATTCCGAGTTGTTTTGTTTATCCGCATCGATAAAAATGAAATCAAATGGATCAACTCCTTCATCATTTAACTTCGCCAACGTTTCAAGAGCAGGTCCAATTCGCACTTCTACTAAATCGGATAATCCCGCACTTGCTATATTTGATTTTGCAACCTCAGCGTGATGTCCATCTAATTCAAGAGTAATTAATCGTCCGTCTGCTGGTAAGCTCGTGTCAGCCAAATCGTGCTATATCCCCCTAAAGTTCCAATTTCTAATATTCTTTTCGCTCCTTTTATTAGAGCTAGTAAATGAAGGAATTTCGCTTGATTCGGAGCAACATCTATTGCAGGTAATCCTGCCTTAGCATTTGCTTCCAATACATTCTCAAGAGTTTCATCTGTAAGTAATAACTGATTTGTAAAATATGCATCAACTTCAATCCATTTTTGTAAATCTCCCATCAAAAACACTCCCTTTATGTATGTTTCCGACTCTACAATTTCGAAACATATTTTTCAAAATTTAAATCCTCTTACCTTACTTTCATTTCAAAGGTGTTATCTCTTTTGCTATTAAAACATATGACAAATCACCTTTACGTTCAGTATATTTAAGTTCAAAAATGAAAAAAGGTTATAATTTAACCATGAATTTCCCCTTTTTAATATATTAGTTGATAGTTATAAATTATCTCCCGAGTACACAAGTATGGACCTAATGATATTAGGTCCATACTTGTGTATAAATAAAAATATTATGCAGATTACTTCATTTTAATCCAAACAGTTTATTTTAAACCATTAGAAATCGCTGTCCAGAACTGTTTATTTGTTTTTTCAACCGCATAAACAGAAACACCACCAAGTTTCTTTGTAACAGTATAATGTGCCTTTTGTTTTATACTTGCTTCATCTTCATACCAAACTACATGTTTATGCTTCTTACTATCAGTATAACTAAATACCATGGAACCAGAAGCCTCATCACGATATGGTTTTGCTTTCGTCTGTTGGATAAGTGCATTTGTATCTTTCCATGCTAGCATTCCACTTTCATTTTTATCAGTTAAGTCCCAATCATTCCCGTATGAAGGGATTCCCATAATAATTTTTTTACTATTTACCAATTTAATAGCATAATTTAAACTTTCCTCTAACCAAGGGCGACTAATTGTAGATCCTGGTTCACTCCATGAACCATGTTCATCATAAGTCATTACTTGAAGGAAATCTGCATTTTTTCCTAATTGAGCATAATCAAATGGCCATGTCCATGTATCTTCACGATTATCCTCACTCTTAGCAGGAACTGATACCATAACAGAATGCCCTGAAACATGAAATTTTTCTGACGTTTCTTTTACAAAAGAAGTAAATAAATTACGATCTTCTGGCTTCATATCTTCAAAATCAATATTTACACCGTCGTATTTATTTGTAACAATCATTTTATACATTTCATTTATTAATTTCTTTCTTTTTTTCGAATCAGAAAGCACGTTGTGAGCTAAATCAGGATCAAAATAATCAATAGCATTATTAAAATTAGAAAAAGTTGCATAACTTTTTATTTTACTTTGTTTTGCATAAGACAATACATCTTTTGGTACATTTGTTGAAACAGTTCCATCTGAGTAAAAGACAAAGTTATCTGTCGCCACTTGATTCATTACTGGCTGTGTTCCTTTTAATGATTCATTAGATGTGCCCTGTGTATATCCAAGAACAATTGGTTGACTTGTACTAGCTGCAGAAGCAGTAATCGTATGAGATACAATCATTGTAAATAGACTTAAAGTAGTTAAGCAGAGTTTTAATTTCATTTTTATGTCCCCCTATATTTCTTTTCATATTTAAATAATAAACACATCGTCATTGCATTCTATTTATATATTTATTTCTGTATAAATAAATAAATAGTTTATTATGCTCCCAAGTATTTTTCTATTGAAAAGCTATCTCCCTTCACTATAATTGCCATTTAATCAATCTACTTACACAGTGTAACTAACACAATTACATAATAACCTCTTTTTTTTTTTCACTGTCAACATTTTAAGTATATACTATTGAATTGATGGTTTCCTTCAGAACTTGAAGACAGGAAAGAAATCTTTGCTGTTAAAGTAACTACAGAATAGGGAATAAAACAAAAAAGAGTAATGCATTATTACTCTTTTTTGTTTTAATTTTTATTATATTGTCATAGTAAAGATAGTTAGTTATGTGTTAGTTAACCATTATTTATTATGTCATTTTACTTGCTAAGCTCTCTTTGGGCTCTCATATAGCTTTCAATGGTATTTTGATAACTAGGAAGATGTTTAGCAAGTAAAGCACCAAAGCCTTCAACGTCATTTCGCCAGTCACGATGTAATTCTGCTGCGACGCTAAACCAGTTCATAAGTTGCACCCCTCCATGAGTCATACGTATAAGGGCAGCATCGGCAACTTGTTTACTAAAAGTCCCTGATGCATCAGTGACAACGAACACCTCATACCCCACGTTTACAGCAGATAGCGCTGGGAACGCAACACAAACATCAGTAACAACTCCTGCGATAATTAGTTGTTTTTTACCTGTTTCTTTAATGGCTTTAACAAATTCTTCATTATCCCATGCATTAATTTGCCCAGGCCGAGCTATTTTTGGCGCACCAGGAAAGAGCTCAACCAATTCTTGCATCAGTGGGCCGTTTGGTCCGTTTTCAAAGCTTGTTGTTAAAATAACTGGTAAATCAAAAAACTTAGCGGTGTTAGCAAGAGCCAAAACATTATTCTTAAATTCATCAACACCATAATCACGCACTAAGCTGGAAATAAGACCAGTTTGATGATCCACTAGAAGAACAGCGGCATCATTTTTGGAAAGACGAGAATAGAGATCAGACATTTTATAGTCCTCCTTTAATTAAGGTAATAGAATAAAATCCACCTTAAACTTCTTCGCTTGTTATAATCGTTTTCCTTTTATTAGTAGGTAATTAATTTATTTCTCAACAAAGATAGTCAATACGTATAAATATAGAGTTAGTACAATCATATGGACACAACTTAGTTAAGTCCTTACAATGGGGTTCAAGAAGGAAGTGTCCGCATGACAATCAAGAGACTTAATGAAGAGTTTAAAAAATGAGCCGAATTCTCATAAATAACTGTAAAAAGGTAAAATTTTCGTTTTAGGAGTGTCTCAAAATATTAGCTTAATGGGTATGTATAGTAACACTCTACTTTAAAATCATTATTTCCATATATTACAGATTGTAATTATATTTTTTTAATTTATAATTGATAATATAAATTTTATAGAAATAATAACTACTCAGCTATACCTTTAATTTAGGAGTTTCATAGGCGGAAATTCGCTCTATTTTTTTGCATACAACACAAACATGTGCGATACACTATATCTTGTGATAAAACAAATAAACATATTTTTTGGTAATTTTTTTAAGCGCCTTATATCTTCACGAGGTGACTGAATAGTTACCAGAAATATTTATATAAGTTACGGATTAGGGTTGAGTTTTTAGGAGGTTTAAATGAGAAAAATATTACCTGGGGCCATTTCATCTCATACCCAGTATGGGTATTTAAAGGTGCCGAAAAATGTCAAAAGTCAGTGTCCTAAATGCGGTAAATCAAGTGAATTCACATTAAAAACGAATTTTTACCAAGTTACAAAAAGAGGATTATTCGCAGAAGGGCTTTGTTTTGAATGTCAAAAGCCATCAGAATTTGTGATTATGTTTAATGATAAAGAAGTAGAAGTGTATATTTATAGTCCTTCGGATTTTAGAGATCCTTTGGCTCAGCTTGAACGCAATAAACATATTCCTATAGACCTAGTTAGGGCATATCGCTCTACTTTAAATGTCAGTCAGTCAAAAGATAATTCTGCTACTGCAGTACTGTCAAAACAAGTTCTTGAAAGTGTCCTCAAACATTTTCTTGGAGAGAAAGGTAATGGACAGTCCCTTTCCCAGCAATTTGAGCAATTGCCAAAATATATCGATTTAACTAAACCGATTCAAGATGTTGGCCACCTCGTTCATCCGGAAAGTCCTTTTTATGGGATGCTTGAATTGAAACAGGAAATTGATGATGAAGCAGTAGCTTTATTAACAGAATTACTAGAAGTCCTTATCGAATATTTATTTGTGTTGCCTGAAAAAATCGAATCAGTACATGATAAGATTGAACAGAAATTTAAAAAGGTGTAGCATGTACATTTTAATGTTTTTATACGCTAAAAAATTTTCGAAAAACAATAGCATGAGTTTTATTTAAAGATAAATTTTTAGACACCATTTAAGCTATTTTTAGTTTATTTTACGTTGAAGTGGATTTGTCTCAAATACCTACCGACGTTTTTGAGATTAGGTGATTTTCTTAGACTAATAAAATCAACACTTTTTCATGCCGAATTTTACTTAGCGTATATTTTCGTTAAAATGTGGGCGGTACGCCTTTATAGTAATATTAATGAACACATATTCACATGTCACATTTGACATGCAAAAGGAATTATCAGATCGATTTGAAAAAGCATTTCAACAACTCACTTACCCTCTATGTGGTCAATCTTATAAAAAATAGCGCTAAACCCTTTATTTATCAAGGATTTAGCGCTATTTTATGTCAAAAGGGAAAAAAGTCCGCT
Source organism: Bacillus sp. JJ864 (assembly GCF_036963045.1). Classification (NCBI taxonomy): domain Bacteria; kingdom Bacillati; phylum Bacillota; class Bacilli; order Caryophanales; family Bacillaceae; genus Bacillus; species Bacillus sp. JJ864. The sequence continues at coordinate 10,427 of NZ_JBALLY010000033.1, forward strand.
ACTGGCAAATCGCATAAGAACGGGATTCCTTGAATTAGTTGCACACTTTTTTACCTTTTTTGTTAACAATTTCACAAAAACAATTGTATTCTTGTCCTTATTTTGTAGTTATATAATGCTTACAACACAGCAATTCTTTAAATAAAAATTTATCGTAAGGGTAAAAAAATATTAAATTACTCCCCCTTCTCTTTCTCCTTAAAAAAAGTGACCAATTGCGCCTACTTTAGTTATTTTTCATTTAAGTGAGTCAATTTCATAAATGGTTTTCGATGTAATAAAAACGAATGAAACTGAAAATGAATCTGATTTAATTGAGAAAAAATATTTTAATACGAATTTTATAATGGGAAATCAATTCATTATTCGGTTTTTCTGTGTACTTTGTCTATTGTGAAATTGATTCAAGTAGATATTATTACATATACCAACTTAATACACAATAATATACAAATTAACAAATTTAATAGAGTATAATGATTTCCACTTAATTAGTTCAATCTAATTTCCTGTAATTAATTTATGTCTCTTTTACGGACATCTATCTTCTTATACGTTGAAAAAACGAAGTTTGACTGTAAACTTCGTTTTCGTTTATATGTAGCATGCATAGATTGGATTCCTTATATAATACGTAAAGTATGATAAAAACTTTGAAATCTTTAGAATTCCCTTAGATTTTGATAAAACAACGCGTTCACTAACCTTTTCATAAGGAGGTACACAATCTGACGATTACGCTTTTTACGAGGTTGAATGTTCAATGTATGTTATCTTTGTCTATTATTCGTTATAAATAACACTATTCTTCTACATTTAATAGGGAAAATATTTTGGTGCAAGCTGACATTAGGAGTAGAGATCAATGAATACCTAATTGATTTAACCAAAGCTCTATAAAGATTGATGATTAGTTGTTCGCCTGATAGGAATTATTTCAACTTTTTGTTTTGCTGTAGTATCTGCAAAAATTCTTACCTTTCGAATTTCTCTTTTATAATTTGGGAATTCAATAATAACAGTGTATTCAGAATATGCCTTAGGTCCCGAAGGATCTAAGGCATATTCCTTAGGGGGAGCAGGTAAAAAAATAACATCGGTTTGACCAGATTCGTTTGTTAGAAATGACTGAATACCTTGAAAGTGTGATTCTTCGCTTTGAATAGTTACTGTAGCGCCTTTAATTGGCTTTTCTGTATTGATTTCATAAACAGACACAATAAGCTTGCCTGTAGACGCGCGATAAACTTGCCTCGCATTATGAGTATAACCTTCCTCGTAAAAAAAGGTAGAGCTTTGATAAAAAGAACATAAGTTTAACTCATAAGGATTTTGTCCAGTCACACTGTCTCCTCCTTTCGACTAAATAATTATATTAATAGTTATTTTAAATAATATAATCTATATTCTTAGTTTTTAATAAGAATAATAATTGTTTCCATAGTAAGGAGATATTAAATTTTGATATGGTGGTCCATTCGGAATAGATGCTATTTGAGATGGATAAATAAAAGGTGAGTTTATAAACGAAGAAGGATTTTGTTGATTTCCATTTAAATTGGTATTTGTTCCATAAAACATTGAATTATTT
>NZ_JBALLY010000033.1:12040-20005 GCF_036963045.1 Bacillus sp. JJ864
CGTTAGATGAAGCATTTTGATAATTTCTTACAAAAGTCTGAGATTCCTCCAGAATTGTCCATAACTCCTTCCTTACAACTCCTGTAATAGTAAAGCCTTTAATTTTCTGAAATTCTTTTACTGATTTCTCAGTCCCCGTTCCAAAAATCCCATCCGGCTCGTCGGTATACAATCCAGCTCTTTTCAAAAGAATTTGCAATATTTTCACACTTTCTCCGCGGCTACCTGCTTGTAATATTGGATAAGCACCTGGGAGGTTAATTACATTAACATATATATCACTTATTTGATTCCACGTTACATTGTCTACAATTCCATTTTCGACAAGTTGGAAATATTTCTGAAAACTTTTCACTGCATTTGTTGTATTCGAATCAAATATTCCACTTACATTTATTTCAGGAATATCCTTATATTTTTTTCGTATGTGATATAAGTACTTTTGAATTGTGCGAACAGCTTCGTTTTGATCACCTTCTTTTAAATTAGTTCCTGGAAACGACTTAACAACCTGTATAAACTCAGCTAATCGAATTTCAATATCCTTATAATAATATTTTAAAATTTCTATATGATTTTTCCCCTGTTCTGCAAGACAAGAGGTCCCCCATTGATAGAGAATTCCTGGTCGAATTGCATATGGACATGGAATCTTTCTACCCGCACGATACTGTGCAAAAAATGGTTCAATTATTCCAGGCTTTGCAATGTATTGCTTGAATATTTCCTCTACGACATCATCAGTTTGTTCATAAGTGTTACCACCTAGAACATATTGTTGGTCAAATTGTATTTTATTTGTTATTGTAAACCCTTTCACTGCATAATGTTTGGTATATACGCGATTTAAGGTAAAAGACATAATACAAAGAGCATTGGCTATAATAGCTTCCCTTTTCCACAAAGGCATTATTTCATGTGCAACCACATTTTTTATATAATCTTTGAACTTTACTTTAACCCTTGGTGCACGAGCATCAGGATGCCCAAGATGGACAATAACAAATTCAGGTATCATAACATCAGTATCATGATTTCGGCTTATTTGCGGTTGTATTTCTTGTTGCGGATATTGTCCTATTAATTTATGTGCAGGGATGTCAAACGTTTTCACTGATGAGCGACCAGTTGTTTCATTAATAGCCTCTAATTCCATCGTTTGCTTCGCTGTAACTTCGGCAAATATTTGTGCGCCACGAATTATTACAGGCTCATATCCTTCTACTTCAATTGAGATTGTATACTCACTATATGGCTTAGGACCTAAAGGATCGAAAGCATATTCTTGAGGAGGAGCAGGTAACGCAATAGTAGGAGTTTCCCCAAATTCGTCAGTATGTAATGTAATAATATTATCTTGTCGTGGAGTCACAATTTTCCCATCTTCTGTCATTTCATAAATCGAGATTTTCGCATCTTTAATAGGCCTTTCTGTTCCTTTCTCGTATATTTTCGCAAAAAATTTACCACTTGGTTGACGATACAATGGTTCGTTAATACGATCCATGTCGGGCTCATTAACAGATTTTATATTGTTATCTGTTTCTTCATAATAGTTGTTTGTTTTCACACTTTTTGAATAATATGGAGTAGCATTAGAATCCGCCAATGTTATTCACTCCTTTTATAAATTTTATGTTACTTGTAAACAGTACTTTCAATAATCCATCTCCAGTGCAAGAATAAAAAATAAAGCTCTATATCTTAAATACTATGCTTTTGTATAGTTTAAATGAGTAAAAAACTCCTTAATTATAAATTTGCATATCTGAATTAATTTTATAATTCTCCTCCTTGATATACCAAGGAGCTTAAGAACACAAAAAGGAGTACCTCCCTTAAACATATTTTCCATAGAAAAAGGGAGTTTATTTTAGGGGAATTTTTTATTTATAGGGGACAGCCCATACCCAACAAACTAATATTTTGAAATATCTCCAGAACGAACATTATATATATCTACAGTTATTCATTTGAATTCACCTCATTTTTTTCGTTTTTTGGAACACTAAGTTCTTAAATTGACGGACATATAACGGGATCCCCATGTCCATCAACTTAAGAAAACAAATTAAATCCCAAAAATAAAATATGAGTCCAATGCCTCGGCATTGGACTCATTTCTCTAAACTTAATGGTTATATACATGGAGATATATTTTTCGGACAACAACAGTACTCGAATAATATAGTGAAGCAAGTATCGCTTTATAATACACTAGTACTTTAAATGTTAATTTATTTTTGTTATTCCCTCATTTTTTCTGCAATAGCAAGATTACGTAAATAATCTAATAAAGGGCGCACTTCCTGCGGAGCTGTTATATCGGTAAATAAGAAGGACTTTTTCTTTTTATCATCTTCTATCCTAAGCTCGTAAAGAAAAGCATCCGCTCCTTGGATAGTAGCAACCTCTCCTTGACTTAATTCGAGGCTGAAAAGATTAGATTGCTTGATTAAATCTAATAATTCTTTCGTTTTTTCTTTTGGTAATTCATCCGTATCTGCCTGAAGGGTTAAGTCAAAGTTAGCAATTCCTCCTGAACAGCTAAATTGGATATACATGTTAATTATTGAGCCTCCACTTCATGATAAAGCCCCCCAATTAATAAGGTAGTCCAACAGCTTTAAAAGCAGATTCTACAGTTTTGGCTGCTGTTTTAGGAACTTCCCCACTATCGACAAGTTTTTGTGCTGCTTTGATAACAATTTGGACAAATTGATTAAAATTTGTAGTTGCAAATAAGCTTTGAATTGCAGTATACCATATCAAGGCTGCTTTATCTGTTCCAATTTCCATGGATACAAGATAAAACACCTTATTTAGTATACCACTATTAATATGAACACCGTGGTGATCGCGATCTCCTTGATAATAGTTTTTCATATGATCCGGTTGCATATCCTTACCCATTAGTTTGTTGTCAAATGCAGTACCGGGTGCTTTCATTGAACGAAGGGCTTGTCCTTTTAGTGTTGGCCCCATTATATCAGCACCAATTAGCCAATCAGCATCTTGTGCTGTTTGCTTTAAATAAGCTTGTTTAATTGCAATACCAAATACATCCGAAATATGTTCATTCAAGGCTCCAGACTGTCCTTCATACTCTAATCCGTTAATGAACTGTGTAATACCATGTGTAAGTTCGTGCCCAATGACATCGAGTGAATTTGCAAAACTGGTAAAAATAATTCCATCACCATCACCAAACACCATTTCATCACCATCCCAATAGGCGTTTTGGAAATTGTGACCATAATGGACGTTCAGAATGAGATCCAAACCATTGTCGTCAATAGAATTACGATGGAACACATTCTTGAAATAATCACGCACAACCCCAGCATAATCATACGCATGGTCGACCACGGTATCTCCACTTGATCTGTCTCCTTCTTTCCTAATCTCATTAACCCGAAGTTCTGTTCCTCCTTTACAATCGTATACATGGCGAGCAGATTCACCTCGTGGTCCTGTTCCTGCATCAGTTAAGGCAACAACACCATTAATATCATATTCCTTCAAGATTCTGCGTTTTCGAATATGCCGACTTTTTGCTAAGCTGATTCGTGCAGCTTCTACTTCGTTTTGAGCTAAATTCTCTAAAATATAATTAGGTACAATAAAACACTGGCAATTTTTATGCGAACAACGTTTTGTATGCAAATTTAACACCCTTTCATGATAATAATAAATGACCTCCCCATTAACCTGTTCTTATTGCATCAGATTTAAACATTTTATTGAATAAATTCATTAGGGATATAGATATATGTTCATTAACTAAAAAGATTTTAATACTCTCAAATACAAAAACATCATTCTTTCTAAGCAAGCTAGATTAGAAAGAATGACGTTTTGTATTTTGGACTCTTAAGTTGATGGACATGAATATAGAACCTTAGGTAACATAATTTTGTTTTTTATCTTTTCTTGCTATTTCTTCCTAATTTATTAATGGAAATTTTTTTTAAATTTAGTATAACGTTGTATTTAAACATTTTTAGTCAATAAATCTCCATCTTCTAAATAACAGGGCTTAGCTTAATGACATTTCACATTATAAAAATTAAAGGGATGTTTATCAGGAAAAAAGCATTCATATGACTATATTTAATATTGAAAGTAAAGTAAGAGAACCCTACATAAACGAAAGGTTCTCTGACCAGGTGATGTGCTATACACCATAGATAATCATGAGAAGTTGAACGCGCAGAATCAACTTCTTCTTATATTATAACCAAAAATGTTTTTTCTATATTCATGTATTTTTAGCTAGCAAATAAGCTTCTCAAACAACGATTGTTGAAATTGCTTGTTTGTATATGAGCTATTTCCTTCCTTTGGACAGTATTTGTACAGTAATTTTATCTACTACAATTAATATCCCTAAGACTTTAAAACCATCCTTCAAAAATAATACAACTGTTATATACATCCTAAAGACAATAGGAGAACAAATTCATATATCAGCAATAAATTAGATAAAACTTCAGATAGAACGAAGGTTAAAATTACGATGAAATAAGCTTTAAGTTTAAACATTAGGCCTTCAGTATTCAGACTGTTTCGTGAATACAATCTCTTTTTAGCTTCATGGCGATATGGTGTTACTCCTGTTTAATAGATACATAAAATGATTATCATTAGGCAATTATAATGTTGTTATGATATTTAAACTAAACTGGAGGTTAAAGAAACCATGCCCTTATTTAAATACGGAGTATTAAAAGGTAAAGTTTTTGATGTAAGACCTGTGGATTCAAATGACAAAACTCCTCATTACGAAGTGCATATTAAAGCGCATGGTAAGGATTATAGAATTGCAATTAACGTTGCCTCTAAGGAAAGTCCTTCAGAAGTCCTGTATTATGTAAGTGAAGATTTTAATTCTAAACAAATAACAATTATTCCAACGTTACCAGAAGGGTTCACTCAAATTACCAATGATAATCAGGACATTGCATTAGATTATATTCGTGGTGGTTTATTTGATCCAACAAAAATGATAGCTTTACCTGCAACAGAGGATGGACCAAATAATGACTTAAATGAAAAAGTTAGCAAATATATAGATGAAGCTAAAAGCAAGAATGCTACGTTTTATGCTTATGGAGAAAAATTTAAACATGAAAATAACAAAGACAAATATTTTCACTTTTCACCAGGTAGAGGAATTCATGATATTCATATGAATCAAGGAAATAGTCCTAACTGGAAAGGTGATGACGGGATATGGCAAGATGGTGGTGTTCTTATTCATTTTGAGGAAGAAAATAGATGGGTGGGTATGTTTCTGGCATTTCAATCTCAGTCTTGGTGTACAGATGATCAAGGACATGCAACTAAGCCAGTTAGTGAATGTAATCATACAAACAGTAATAGAAGTTCGTGACTGTTTAGAACAAAATAGAAATCAGCAAAAATGGGATTTTCAAAAGACAAAGAGAATCCCATTTTTCGCTAAAACTTGATTAAAAAAATCCGCTCAAATACATCATTTTCATAACACCATAATACCTCATTTAAGAAATCCAAATTACCATTATCTTCCAAATAAGACGCATTCTTTATTGCGATATTTCCGAAGTGACGAATATATTCAGCATTATTTCTCCGAATTTCGTAGGCATAACAATCCATCCTAGATAAGTTTGTCTATTATATTTTAAATTTTCTATACTTAGTTGGATGCTTTTATAAGTTCGATGTGGCCATTTTGTTTTTTCCTCCCTATTTTTATAAAACAGAAATTCAAATAAATCGTTAAACATTTCACTATATGGATTATCATGTTTTTCATACATACCTTTAAAATCAATTAATGTAATCCCCTTCGCTCTAAGTTCTGTTAGACGATGTTTCTGTCCATACCCCATCATATAGATTTTAGGCATTTGTTCACCTAAATTATTCCGTACCCACGTTGTCCATTTATCAAAATTAGGATTATTCCCAGAGAAACCTAGTAATACAAAAGTTGTGTCCATAATAGATTGTTGTACCAGTATGCCTTTTATTATTTACGTGTCCACAGTTATATGACGAATTGTATTATTAAGTGCGACACCTAAAGAAAAAATAAAAAAGCCCACCTCGCTTCGTGTAAAATAGAAGTTACCACACAACCATTTACACGGAGGACGAGTATGAGCTATTCACATTTTACCACGTTTGAGCGTGGACAACTAGAATCACTTTATAAATTAGGATATTCCACAAGAAAAATTGGTGTGATTTTGAAGCGTCATCATTCTTCTATCGCACGAGAATTAAAACGAAATGCCCAAGAAAACTGTACATACCACAGTGAACAAGCACATAGAAAATATATCCAGAGAAGAAAAACTTGTAAACCTATCGGTAAATGGTCCAGAGAACTTGCGGAAAAATCCAAGAAAAATTAGAAGCTACTTGGTCCCCGGAACAAATCTAGCATGGCTATTTGAAAGGTGAGGTTTCCTTCAAAACGATCTATAACTGGTTATATCAAGGGAAACTATTCAAACAAGATCTGTCTTTATTAAGACAGAAAGGGAAACGTCAAAAACCAAAAGAGACACGCGGACGATTCAATGTTGGGACGTCTATTCAAAAGCGGCCATCTGAAATAAGAAAACGAGAAACTGATGCTAGACTAAAAAGTAGACACAGATTGTTATAATAAATATATCAACTATAACGAGGTGTGTCTGTATGGCAAGAGGTAACGGAAAACGATACGATGAGACATTTAAAATTGAAGCGGTAAAGTATATTCGTGAAAATCATAAGCCTGTGGCTCAAGTGGCTAGAGAAATGGGTGTGAATGAGAATACTTTACATGGCTGGATCAAGAAGTATGGTCAACAACCAGAGATTAAAGCTGTCCAATCGTTCTCTTCGACAGAAGCTGAATTACTAGCTCTTCAAAAGGAAATTTGTGAGCTCCAGGAGGAGAATGAAATCTTAAAAAAGGCGATGCACTACTTCGCGAAAAGCCCTCGGTAAAATATGAGTTCATTCATAAAAATTGCTCCCAATTCCGAGTGGAGAAGATGTGCAACGTCCTGGGAGCTTCCAAAAGTGGTTACTTCAAATGGCTAAAACGACCGAAAAGTGACAGGCAGAAACAACACGAGAAGTTATCACAAGAGATTTTTCAGACTCACTTAGAATTTAAGCAACGTTATGGCAGTGTTAAAATCGCTAAAACGCTGAATAAGCGAGGTGTGAAGGTAAGTGAGCGGACGGTTTCTCGTATTATGACAAAGAACCAGTGGAAATCTTGTACGGTTAAAAAATATAAAGCTACTACCAATTCAAAACATCATCACCCAGTAAGTGAAAACGTTTTAAATCGACAGTTTACAGCTACTAAACCAAACCAGTTGTGGGTAGCGGATATCACGTATGTTCCGACCAATGAAGGCTGGTTGTATTTGGCAAGTGTAATGGATTTGTATTCTCGTAAAATCGTAGGTTGGGCCATGAATAAAACCATGACAAAGGAATTGGTGATCTCTGCACTAACGATGGCTTACAAGCGTCAAAATCCGAAGAAAGGAGTCATTCACCATTCAGACCGAGGAGTCCAATATGCCTCACATGAATATCAGAGACTGTTAAAAAAGTATCATATGATGGGCAGCATGAGCCGAAAGGGAAACTGTTATGACAATGCTTGTATTGAATCCTTTCACGGTATTCTTAAACGCGAGTTAGTATATCAAATGAAGTATAAAACGAGAGAAGAAGCGAAAAAATCGTTGTTTGAATACATCGAGTTCTTCTACAATTCCAAACGAATCCATTCGACTTTGGGTTACTATACACCGAATGAATTTGAACATATGTATGGAAATTCAGCAGCTTGATTTTACCTTCATAAAAAAGTTTAAACCGTTCTTTATTTGAAATTTTTTATGAAGGACACCAAGCGAAAGCGCGGTAGAAATCTGTGTCTATTATCTTGACGTAGTATCA
>NZ_JBALLY010000034.1:0-370 GCF_036963045.1 Bacillus sp. JJ864
AGTCTGAGCCAGAAAACTTACGTTTTCTCTTTATAAATCCGATTTCTCTTGCAAGTTTTTCTAAAAATGCAGGAGTAAGATGTTCATATAATTCTTCAGCAAATAATTGTAGTTCACTTTGAATCGAAAGATTCATAAAAAACGTCACCCTTTCTGTATATTTTTACAAAAAGAATAACGCTTTCTATGAATTATGGGTATAAATTCATCTTAAGTAGATAGTAATGTATGGTGACCCCAATAAGGGATATTATTGGTAGTTTTGAAAAAGAGAAGAAATAAATTTGGATTGTTTTTATATAAAGGGGAAATTCAGTAATTTATTTATAAAAATTTACTGCATTTACATAAAAAGTTAATTAGGTTATAT
>NZ_JBALLY010000034.1:390-7046 GCF_036963045.1 Bacillus sp. JJ864
AAATTATATTATAAAAAGAAAAGGAGAGATTTTATGTTAAAAAAAGTTGTTTTATCAAGCACAATACTTATGGGAGTTTTAGGTGTATCAGCCGTATCTTTACCTGATTTAGGGTTAATAAAAGCAGAAGCTGCAATTAGCGATGCGAAAATTCAAAAAGTTAATGTTTTTGGAGAAGATTATTATGATGGATCTGATGTACCCGGTTATGCAACAGGGACCTTTTATTTAGTAGGAGATAGCAATGTGACATATACGATTAAACAATATGAATTTAACAAACTAGTTACTTCGAAAAATGTAACGACTAAAGGTTTAAACAATCCAGTGTCTTTTAGTATGCAAATTACAGAAGGAAATAAATATGAGGTGACTTATAACGGAAAGGTTATTAACACTTTTGTTGTTCGCGGACACTAATTTTTTTACTCTAAAGTAATGAAGGAACAAACACTTGGAATATACAGAACGAGCAGGTGAGTTGTTATATATTCATATAATTACATAAATTATCAAAAGAAGTGGGGAAACAAAATGAAGAAATTTACACAGTTAGCATTAACAGGAGTGATTGTACTAGGAGGTTTAGGAATGGGAGCTGTAGCAGATCTGCCGATGGTGCCGGGCGGCCAAATTCAAAAGGCAGCTGCAGCATCAGCATACGGTGTATCAGTTAATACTACTAAGGCGAACTGGACTAACAGTGAAATGGTTAATTTAACGTTTAAGAATGACAACAGCTACGAGGTTAAGCTTGTTGGTCAACTTCAGTACCTTGAGAACGGTAGCTGGGTAAACAAAGGTCAATCGTACGAGCCGTACGCACTTCCTGAAGAGCACTTCGGCCATCATTTAGACCCTATCGGAACTGATGGTACGTACCGCTACCGCACAGCAGTGTACAAGGTAGATCCTAACACAGGAGCGCAAACCTTCCAAGGTTATGTATATACAAGCAATTTTTATGTGAAATAAATCAAAAAGTCACTATCATTATAATTAACAGTCATGAATTCCACATTCTAGCACGTCTTACCATGACTAGATATATGTTCGGCAACACAAGCCTGGGGACTCGAATTCCTCAGGTTTTTTTATTTTATATAAAGAAGTGTCGCTAGCTAAATGAGAGTATTTTGATAAAATTGTGTTTAGATACATGGCAGCGATTTGTTTGATGGCGAATTCCGTAGATTCTGCTGTTAGATCTGTTTACATTGTAAAATAAGAGTTGGTAGTTTTATGTAAAAAGAGTGGGTGATTTGTGTCGCTGGTGTAGTATCCACTTTCTTGTCTAAAAAGTATCCATTTTCATGTCTTTCTACATCGATCAAGGATGGGTATTCGTAGAACATTTTAATGAGTTTATGATTAATTCTCACTCTTTTACACGCATGAGAAAGGTTGCTGTTGATAAATTCATTCAAAAACAAAACCTTTAAATTTAATAAGAGTGGAAAAGAATAACAGACCGGAAAATAAAAACTATAATTAAATATACAGAAAAAAAGTATACAGCGCAGATATAGACATTAAAAATAAAGGGAGCGAGAACAAAATATATGAGAGCTAATATTAAGCAAGTGGGACCAACATGTAGTATATATGCTCTTATAAATGCATTATATATTACAACTAAAGTGAAGAATCCTTCTAGGGAAATCGCTGACAGCACGGTATGTGAGTTATTAACTAATAATTTAATCAGACAGGATGGAAATTATTATTCCGGCCTAACTTTTACAGGAGAATTTTTTGATTTCAATAAACTTAAGAGTTTTATTGACAATAATATCTCTTTTATGCACGAAAAAACAATAGGTACTGAAGGTAAATATAGTACTTCAATTGAAGATGTTACATGTTTAGAGGATCATGACCTTATTAATAGTCTTCATAATAACGAAGTATTTATTCTATTTAGTATTTACAAGTCTAATCTAACATCTAGAATTAAAAAGAGAATTAGAACATTCTTTAGCACTAAAAAACCTTCTGTACAACAAGAAAATGTAATTTCACATTGGGTAGCAATTTGTGGCTATGATTATAAATTGTCAAAATTCATTGTTACAGATAGCCAAGAAAAAAGACTTGAAAAGTATTCATATCAGGGTGTTTTTGCCCATCCCCCCGAAAAAACAATACTATAATCAAGGAGCGTTCTGAACGTATTAAACGAACAGGATTGCTCCTTTTTATTTTCTTTAGGGGGTCCCGCCACATCACTATCAAGCTAACAAAATAAAATACCCCCAAGTGTAAAAAATACGCTTTCTTTCTGTAGACTTATAGGAAAGGATAGCGTTTTTTTACACTTAGGGGTAAAGCAAATTCTTAAGTTGATGGGCATGCGGCTGTACCCCAAATTAGGGGAAACCTTGTCAAAAAAAGAAGTTGTATGTTCAAACATAATTTGATGTAATTTCCCTTTTTAAATATAATGTTTTTATATTAAAAATATTATATATATTGTTAATTAGATATGTAATTTTACATATCAATTCCCTGATATGGATTATTTTTACAAAGTATGTTTATATTGTAAGTGGGTCTTATGATTCGAAATATTATTATGAATTATGAGAAAAATATTAATTTAGGGGGATTTTATTATGAAGGAAATTGTAACTGGAGCATTAGCATTAGGTGTCATATTAGGGTCTGGTAGTAGTTTTGCTTCTGCAGATGAACTTGATAGTGTTTCTCAAAATGGAAATACAATACAATCTATATCAGCTTCCACCACAAAATCAATAACTGCGAGCCAATTTAGCAAAGTCTATGAAGCTATGAAAAAATATGAAGGCACACCATATAAATACGGTGGAAATAGTCCTAAAACTGGATTTGATTGTTCGGGATTAATGCAATGGGGATATGGAACACAGGGAATTAAATTACCACGCACAGCACAAGATCAATATGATAAAACTACACGTATCGATAGAAAGGCACTTCAACCAGGAGATTTAGTTTTCTTTAAAGGAACGGTTTCAGGCAAATCAGGTATTACTCACGTTGGTATGTATATTGGGGATAACAAGTTTTATAATGCTAGTTCTTCCAATGGAGTTAGCGAAGCTAGCCTAAACAGTTCTTATTGGAGTAAATATATTGCAGGATATGGTCGAGTTAAATAAAAAATGTATTATAAAGTTCCACTCTAAAAGCAATATTTGTCCAATTTAACTTTCGGAATACTAGAAATAATAATTATCAAATTCCTAATATTTTTATATATTACATTAGTATTATGTTGGAAATAAAGGAGAAATACAGGAGGTAATTAACAATGAAAAAAATTAGCACATTAGTACTTACAGGAGCTTTAGCACTAGGAGGATTGACTGCAGTAGAAATGATTAAACCTACGAATCAAGTAGCAGCAGCATCGGATTGGGGTTTCCCAGATTATCGAGCCATCCATCATAATGCAGAATATATGCCAGAATTAGCAGTAGGGAATTTAAAACATGGACAAACGTTTAGTGCGACAATAAGAAAAAATTATATAGATTCTGGTCTTCTTAGGATTTATCGTGTTGGTTACAACAATGAACTATATCTTATTAAACAAGTCAATGATTCAAATTCTACTAGTGGTATAGGAACATTTACTGCACCAATTAATTCTACGTATGGTCCAGGAACGTATACTGCTTTATTAAAAGTAGGTAATAATTATTATCATGGTGGAACATTCGAGATCAAAATGTTCTAGGCTTAATGTATCCTAAAAACTGGTTCTATATTACAAAATATACTTAGCTCGCTAACAATGGAGGCTATCCTTTTGTAGATATATGCAGAGTAAATAGCCTCTTTTAATTCTATTTCCATCGAAGCCGTAACATGTTTAACTGTATGAGGAAGTGACTGTAATTTTTATTCCAATAAGGGTACCGCCTCATGCCCATTAACTTAAGAATTTTACAACACCCCAAACAAGAAAATGTACATTTTCTCCTGGAGATGTCAATTTTTTCGTTTTGGAGTATTCGCTTTTGTTAGCTTAATAGAGAGGGGGTGCTACCCCCTAAAGAAAAAGGATCTGATATTCATATCAGATCCTTTTTCACTATGTATAATTATTTCACTGCTTCTTTTAATTCTTTTCCAGCTTTAAAAGCAGGAGCCTTTGAAGCAGCAATTTGTATTTCTTCACCTGTTTGCGGGTTACGTCCTGTACGTGCAGATCTTTCACGCACTTCAAATGTACCAAACCCAAGAATCTGTACTTTTTCTTCATTTGCTAGCGCGTTTGTTATAGTATCTAATACAGCTTGTGTCGCTGCAGCTGCATCCTTTTGTGTAAGTTCTGCATTTTCTGCTACTACTTTTGTTAATTCCGTCTTATTCATTTTTTTGCACCTCTTTACATATAATTAGGTGACTATTATAACGTGCCTATACTTCTGATGCAATTAATAACATATATCAGGGGTACCGCCATCGCTATCAAGCTAAGAAATACAAATACCCCCAAAACGAGAAAATTGACATCTTCATGTGAAAATGTACAATTTTCTCGTTTTGGGGTGTTATAAAATTCTTAAGTTGATGGGTATGTAAGGTGACCCCTAATAAAGAAAGAGAAGTTTTGTACCTTCTCTTTTACGGTTATTTGCGTTGCTTAGGTGTAGCAACGCTTTTTTATTTATCATAAAAAGAAGGGATAGAAAATGTTACTTTTCTATCCCTTCTTTTTCTCCAAACCATTCTATCATGGCCCAGTACCAGCGTAGCTGCGATTAGGGGCAAAGTAATTTATTTTGTAACATAAACGATCATTTTTGTTACGTTTCGTTTGAAAAAACAATCACTTTTATAACTATCGAAGTTGTTGTAACAAAATACCGTATCAAAAATAATTTGTAACTTTATTAATTAAATACCTTTTTGTTACTGAAAAACATGTATATATTAATGAAATTCGCTACTTTGCCCCTGGTTACAAGAACGCTGGCACTGGGCCTAGCTGGGCACGCAAATAAAAAAGAGAGACGTTTGTCCCTCTTCTTTACAAGTTATTTAATTCTTTAAAAAACGAATTTAGTTATCTTTCTTATCAAGATCATTAGAAATTTTATTTAAGATCTCACGTGCTTCTTTCTTTTCTTCTTCTGTTAATTTCGCATTCTTACTTTTTGCTTCAAGTGATTTCAGTACTTCCATGAATGTACTTTCTTTTGTACATACATTATCTGTATAAGAGTCTCCAATTGCTATTAGAGAATAGTATGTTCCGCCATTCGATATAGACTCAACTCCATTAGCATATAAAGTTCCATCTTTACCAATTACTGTCGAAGTATTAACATTACCAAGACGAAATCTAGATGGTGATTGATGGAATTTCCACTTAAGCGTTGCATCTGGATTTAATGCATACATTTTATCATATGTTTTAAAATAAATTACACCATTTTTATCAATTACAGGTGCGTCATAAATAGTCTCTATACCTTCAGTTCGGTACTTCCATTTTAAGGAGTAGTCTGGATTATACGCATAAAGATAATTTGCTCCACCCACATAAATTGTTCCATCTATAGAAGAAACCGTAGGTGCAGAAAACAATTTTTCTTTTTCTTTCCATTGATGCACTACGTTTCCATTCTTATCAAAAACAAATACTTTGTCTTGTGTATTTAAAAATATTTCATTATTTTTGCCTAAAGTCAATCCATTACCGTCGTATTCTCCCCTAACGTATTTTCGCCACAATTCCTTACCATTTTTATCATGAGCATAGAGATATTTATTCCCAAGATCTGCAACTAAAGTATAAATGATGCCATCTTTTGAAATAAGCATGGTTCCTGCCGATCCACCCACTATTTCATTTGATGACCACTTCTTTGATCCATCTGGATTATAAGCATGTATCGCTTTTCCACGTAAATAAATCGTACCGTCATGCCCCAAAACAGGATCGTTACCTAAACTTTTCACATTCCATTTAATTGAACCATCTGGATTTACAGCAGTTAAATTACCTGTGCTAACATAAATAGTTCCATCTTCTGCAATAACTGGAATACTATCCATTATTACCAGATTATCTTTAACCCATTTAACAGATCCATCTTTATTAAGTGCATATAGTTTTCTATTCTGGTTTGCTGCATAAATGGTACCATCGCGCCCAATCGCTGGAGGGGTATAGAATTGTCGGATATCACTACCCAAGGAAGCATCTTTATAGTAAACTTTATACTCCCATTTCCCTTTAGGATTCTCTGTTCCAGCATAAAGTGAATTCCTGCTCCAATTCTGTCCGAAAGGAGATTCAGCTTGTAAATCATATTTTCCTTGTTCAAATTGTTCACCTTGCGTGATACTAGAAAGTTTATTTAAGATTTCACCCGCTTCTTTCTTTCCTTGTTCACCTTGTGTGATACTAGAAAGCTTATTTAAGATATCACGCGCTTCTTTCTTTTCTTCTTCTGTTAATTTCGCATTCCTACTTTTCGCTTCAAGTGATTTTAATACTTCCATCGATGTACTTTCTTTTGTACATACTTTATCTATATACGTGTCTCCAATTGCGATTAGAGAATAATAATAAGAATCGTCTATAAGTGATCCACCAGCGCCTACAGTATATAGCGTACCATCCGCACCGATTGTGATAGAATGATTTGCATTCG
>NZ_JBALLY010000035.1:0-21753 GCF_036963045.1 Bacillus sp. JJ864
GCGTAGAAGCGGTCAGGGCCTTTTTTTTTCCACATGCGAGTGTAAGTCACTACTAAGATAGCTGCAATGTTAATCTCCTCATATGTTCTTATTTTATAAACAGAAATTTTTGAAATATTAATAAAAAACATTTGCATATTGTTTTATAATGATATAATGTATAAAATTTAAAAGAAGTTTTAAATATTTAGATAGATGGAATATAGGGTATGATTTTGTTATAAAAAAAAATAAAATATAAGGAGTTGTTATGTATGGGGAGTTTACTGAAACGAATAGGTAGTATTAGTTTAACAAGGAAATTGATTATATCTTTCCTTCTTATTTTAATCGTTCCTGGCGTTAGTATTGGCGGGGTGTCATATCAAACAGCAAAAACAAATTTTGAACATCAAATCATTGCAAAAGCAAATGAAAATATTGATGTTTTAGATACCGTTATTACCCAAAGTTTAGATGCAAAATCTGTGGATGTCGCTTACTTTGCAGACATCTTAACAGAGGATATGTATAAAGATGGAAATATAGAAAACATAAAAGCGAAATTCTCACAGTATATAAAGATTCATCCAGAAATAGAAGGGATTTATTTTGGCACACAAGATGGGGTGTTTTTAAGAGAGCCCTTTATGCAAATGCCTGAAGGATATAAAGCAACGGAGCGACCTTGGTATAAAGACGCGATGAAAGATGGTGATAAAGTAATTGTTACAGCACCATATGAGTCCGCTTCTACAAAAAATATGGTAGTAACGATTGCGAAAAAGACGAAAGATGGAAAAGGTGTTGTTGGGGTTAACTTAAATCTTGATAACATATTAAAAACGACAAAGATGTTTAAACTCGGAGAAAAAGGGTACGCAGTAGTTTTAGATCAAAACAGACAAGTTGTCAGTCATCCAACTCGAAAAGGTGGTTCTAAAGTTACAGAAGCGTTCATTAACCCGGTTTATGAGAAAGATAAAGGGTATTTTTCGTACAGTGATAAAGAAGACGAGAAGATACTTTCCTTCAATACAAATAATAAAACAGGTTGGAAAGTCATTGGTGTTGTGTATGAAGATGAAATGATTAAAGCGGCTGAACCAGTATTCTTTAAAACAGTTATTGTAGTTGTTATTTCTATGCTGTTAGGTGGCATTCTTGTTTACTTCATTATCAAATCTATAACAAATCCGTTAAGAACAATTGTTGCTTCAGCGCAAAAAATTAGTCAAGGTGATTTAACAGAAGAAATCGAGGTTCGTTCTAACGACGAGATTGGAAGATTAGGCGCTTCTTTTAATGAGATGTCAGCTTCTTTACGAAATGTAATTTCTAAAATGAGTAACTCAGCAGAGCATGTTGCTGCTTCAGCGGAAGAGTTAACTTCAAGTGTAAGACAAGCAAATGAGGCAACAGATCAAATTACACTTGCGATGGAACAAGTATCTATTGGTGCTCAGTCACAAAGTCAAGGTGTTGAAGAAGGCGCTGCATTATTACAACAAGTGAATACGGCAATTCACAATGTAACTGATAGCTCACAAGCTATTTCCAATTCTTCAGCTTATGCAAGACAAAAGGCAGAAGAGGGCGGGAAATTAGTACAGCAAACAGCGACGCAAATGCAATCTATTCATCAGTCTGTTTCACAATCGGATACGATTATTAAACTATTGGACGAAAAGTCAAAACAAATTGGCGCTATTTTAGAAGTGATTCAAAATATTGCCCAGCAAACAAATCTATTAGCTTTAAATGCAGCAATTGAAGCAGCAAGAGCTGGTGAACAAGGACGTGGATTTGCAATTGTAGCGGATGAAGTTAGAAAATTAGCAGAGCAATCAGGACAATCATCAGGAGAAATTGCAAAACTTATTACAGAGATTAAAGGTGATATAGAATGTACAGTACAATCTATGAATGAAGTGAAAATAGAAGTACAATCTGGTCTTGAAGCTGTTGATGAGACAAAAATAAATTTTGCAGAAATATTAAAGGTTACTAATGATATCGTATCTCAAATTAATAGTATGGCAAAAACGGCAACAAATATGTCAGAAGATGCAAATGAAGTTACGAATGCAATTGATGAAATTGCAGCAGCAGCAGAAACAAATACAGCAAGTATGCAAAACGTCGCTGCTTCTTCAGAAGAACAGGTGAATTCTATGGAAGAAATTAATTCTTCTGCTCAAAATTTAGCGAAAATGGCAGAGGAATTACAACTTATGATTGAAAAGTTTAAAGTGTAATACATTAGAAATAAGTAAGGCAATTTATTGTCTTACTTATTTTTTGTTTACATGTATAGAAAAAAATATAGGTTTTTTATGTGTATTTTTGTTCTCATTTTCGATAATATAATCATAAGATGTAATAAAAGGGAGTAGGTCTTACTATATGAAAGAAAAAAAGATGGATATACTGTTTCATCCAGTCCGTTTTCAATTGATTCAGGAGTTTATCGGAGGAGAGAATTTAACAGCAAAGCAGCTTGCGAAAAAGTTGCCGCATATTCCACAAGCGACGTTGTATCGCCATTTAGATAAACTAACGACGGCACATATATTACAAGTTGCTCAGGAAACGCAAATACGAGGAACGATTGAAAAGTTATATGCCTTAAATTTCAGTGTGGCTAGTGTTTCACAAAAGGATTTGCAAGAAGTAACGAAAGAAGAACATATGCAATATTTTATGATGTTTGTTACCCAGATTATGGCGAATTTTAAAGATTATTTGCAGCAAGATCATATTGATTTTGAAAAAGACGGAGTCGGGTATCGACAAGCAAGCTTTTACATGAGTGATGAGGAGTTTCAAGAGTTTGCACAGGAAATGAGTGGAGTATTTTTAAAAGCGATGGAGCGTAAACCGTCTCCAGAGCGAAAGCGAAGAACGATTTCAACAATTATCATTCCTGAAAGAAACGGGAAGGGAGAATAAATAATATGGGGAAAGAATTGTTCGTTACAATTGAAAGTGCAGTTTCAATTCAAGGAACGCTAACAATTCCAGCATATGATGCAGCAACATACCCAGCTATTTTATTGATTGCTGGAACAGGAAAGGGAGACCGGGATGGAAATGTTCGCGGTTTACCACTATGTTTATATAAAGATTTAGCGGATTATTTCACTTCGTTAGGATTTGCGACTTTGCGTTATGATAAGCGTGGTGTGAACAAAAGTGAAGGCAATTATTATGAAACAGGTGTGACAGACTTAATTGATGATGGCGTTGCTTGCGTACGCATTTTAAAGGAGCATCCGCAAATTGATCCGAAGCGAATCGTAATTATAGGTCATAGTGAAGGAGCATTACTTGCACCAGCGATTTATGTAAGAGAATCCGTTGCTAATTTAATTTTACTTAGCGGTGCAGCTGAACCTTCGAAAACATTACTGCCAAAGCAAATGAAAATGGTCGTGAAAGAATTAGAAGAAACATCTGGATTTCGAGGATGGCTATACAACTTTTTCAAACTTCCACAGCGTATTCAGAAACAAAATGAAGCACAGATGGAAAAAATACATCAATCATCAAAACCTGTTGTGCGAATCAAAGGGGTAAAGGTAAATGCAAAGTGGATACGTGAACAATTTCAATATAATGTTGTAGAGTATTTAGAGAGAGTAACATGCCCTGTTTTAGCGATTACGGGAGACCGTGATATACAAGTGCCGCCAGAGCAGGCAAGAGATATTGCGGAATATGTAGCAGGTGAGGCGGAGTGGCATATCATCCCTAATATGAATCATATTTTTCGAGAAGTTGAGACAAATCATACAATGTTAGGGCTAATGAAAGAATATAAAGGACTTGTGAATAAAGGGATTCAAGAGGAATTATTGAATGTTATGAAGGAATGGTTGGCAAAGTATAACCTTCCTTCTAAAAGTTAAGCTATTTTGGCGGATTGTATGAAAAATGCTGTTATACAGGACGCAAAACAGTTAAATTGTATTATTCTTGTAAAGATCAAGAAATATGTGGAAAAGACTAGCGTTTAAATCGATGCTAGTCTTTTATTTTAATAACACTTTTTAAATCAGAAAATTGCGATATTAATAGAGTCTCTCTATAATATGAATTAACTTTTATAAATTAGAAAGAAGGAAATACATATGAGAAGGACACTTGTGATCAGTGATATTCATGGTGAGCTAGAGAGATTCGAAAAGTTATTAGAAAAAGTAGAATACAATCCAAAAGAAGATCAACTCATTTTGCTGGGGGATTATGTAGATCGTGGTCCGAGCGCTAAAGAGGTGATTGAAAAAGTAATGCACTTAAAAGAAGCGGGTGCGCTTGTCTTAAAAGGGAATCATGAAGATATGATGATAAAAGCTTTAACGACAGAGGAAGAGAGATTTTGGAATCATTGGGTAAAGAGAAATGGAGGGGATCAAACGTTACATAGCTACGGTTTTTCTCAAAGTGATATTGCTGTAAATGAAGAGGAGTTTATAAGACCGCAGTTACATTCTGAAGTGTTAGAGCAACATTTAGAATTTATTCAAGGGTTAGACCACTATATTGAAACAGATGAGTATATTTTCGTTCATGCAGGTGTACAACCAACGGCACCTGTTTCTGAAACAGATGCACATACATTGATGTGGATTAGAAATGAGTTTCATAATGGATACAACGGTGAGAAAATTGTTGTCTTTGGGCATACAGAAACGAAAATTCTTCACGAAGATAACGAGAACTTCGGTGTGTATTTTGGCGAAAATCGTATCATTGGTATTGATGGAGGCGCTGTATACGGCGGCCAACTGAACTGTTTAGAATTGCCAAGTCAAAAAGTATATGCAGTGAAATAAGAAAGATTCCTCTATATAAACGAGCTGATGTAGGGGAAAAGGGACTTTTAAAAACAAGTCCCTTTTTCTTATTTGTTTTCTTCATGTAAAAACATCATCATATGCTCTTCGTCCCAATATTGGTCATTATATTTTAACGAACGTTCTTGTACGCCAAAAGTTTTAAAGCCTAACGTTTCGTAGAGCTTTTTTGCACCTTCATTGCCAACGACAACATCAAGCATAAGTTGTTCTACTTCTAATTCTTTTGCTTTTTCAATTGCTGCTTGCATCAGCGCTTTCCCAGCGCCCATTCCGCGCGCTTTTGGAGAGACATAAACAGAACCAATTTTCGCTTTATGTTCTTGCTTTAAAAATGATTTTGTTTCTAAAGTTGCCACGCCAATTAAATCGTCGTCTTTAAAAGCACCAAGCGTGTAATTTTCGTTTTGGTCTAATATTTGCGCTTTATATTCAACAGGATCTTCCTTATTAATAATATCTTCATAAGAAGAACTGAACGCTTCTGGATTTTGTTTTAATCCCTCGACACGAAGTGCTAAATAAATTTCTGCATCTTTTTTTGTTAATACACGAATTTCCAATTGTATCATCCTCCAATTCTTTGGTGGTAATGTTATATTTTATATTAAAATCCTAATACTTTCAAAAAATAGGCTTGATATATAAAATGTTTTAATATTTCTACATAAAAATCGATGCTATGGAGAAATATGTGGCTTGCACTTGTTTTCTTCATTGTCCGTGGCAGAAAAAGGCCCTGACCGCTACTACGCATGGCCAGATGCTCTCGCCCTCCCATAAAAAGAAAGGGAGGATGTTGCTTTTTAGCCTATATCCATTTTCATGTTTCAACATATAAGTTACTGCTATGTAGAATACATCATGACCTCCACTTGCATGCTCCCTTTGTTTAAACCTCGCATGTGGCAGAAAAAGGCCCTGACCACATCTACCCATGGCCAGATGCTCTCGTCCATCTAAAGAAAAGGGCTTATAAAATAGCTATTTAATAGGTAATTCTATCGTAAATGTAGTCCCGACTCCGACTTCGCTTGTTACATCTATAGAACCACCATGTAATTCTACAATTTCTTTTGCAACAGCTAAACCAATACCTTTTCCTCCAGTTGCTCGTGTCCGCGATTTATCAACCCGATAGAAACGGTCAAAAATATGTGGTAAGTCTTCACTTGGAATTCCTTCCCCTTCATCTTGCACTTGTATAAGAAAAGTATGCTCCTTTTTTAATACTCGTACTGTAATATGAGAATTTTCGTGAGAATGCTGATGTGCATTATGTAATAAATTTAGCATGACTTGCTCCATGCGGCGGTCATCGATGCACGCATAAAAATCTTCTTGGCAATATAAAGAGATATCGATTTGCTTTTTTTTAAGAGATGGTTTTATTTTTTCAACCATACGCTCGGCAAATGGTAACAGGGAGAGCGGCTGTTTTTTTATTGCAAATTGGTGCTGCTCAAGCTGTGCAAGTTCAAATAAGTCTTGGACGAGTTCCGTAATATTTTCTGTTTCTTCTTCAATGATTTGTAAATATTCTTCCCGTTCTTCTTTAGATAAAGACCCTCTTTTGGCAACTTTTGTGTATCCTTTTACATATGTGAGCGGAGTGAGTAATTCATGTGCGACGCTGGCGAGAAACTCGTTTCGTTCTTTTTTCATATATGTTAACTCACTAGAAAGCTGTTCGATTGTTTTTGCTAAGCTTCCTAATTCATCATTACTTTTAATATCTAACGTAATGGGCTCATTTTGTTTCATCATTTTTTCCGTTGCTTGCTTCATCTTTATAAGTGGATTTGTAATAACCCTTGAAAATAAAAATACTAAAATTGTTGTGAGAGCTACTGTCAATGCACCGACAGTAACAAATTGTTGCGTTAATCGAAAGATCATTGCTTTTATAGATGCAGTTTCTAAAAACATATGGACATATCCAATTACTACCCCATGTTTTACAATAGGGCTGGCTGTTGAAATATATTTTGATTCTTTCCAACGGTCTTCTGTGATCATTCCGTCTCTAGGAATGTATGTAATCTTTTGCTCAAGTTGTTTGCGCATGTCTTTTGTAATGGCATCAGAAGAATCTATAACGTGGCCTGTTGCATCTGTTATGACAAGTTTTGTATGAGCAGGCGAATTAGATTCCATCGCTGCCACGCGTTCAAATATGCCTTCCCTATAGCGTTTTTCAATAATATTACGATACCAAGTTCCTTTTTCTAATAAGGCCGTAGTTTCTTCATCTACACGCATTTGTGCCAGTGTTGTATGAAAGGATACAAATAGTACGGATTCAATGCAAAGAGCTAATAATAAAAAGTACGTCCCAAGCTTTATAGAAAGTTTATTCATTATGATTCACAACCTTTTTCTGTACTAACAGGCAGTAAGACCCCCACTGACGGAAATTTCACTTTATCTTTATGAGGGTCCGTTTTTCCATTTGTAACCTATTTTATAAACAGTTTCTAGATGATCTTCGATAGGAAATCCTGCTTTTCGAAGTTTTTCGCGTATATTACGAATGTGAGAATCAACAGTACGATACTCAATATCGGTTTGAAATCCCCAGATGATTTCGATAAGCTCATCGCGGCTATAAGCACGGTTTATATTTTGTAAAAAGAGTCCAAGTAAGGAAAACTCAATTGGTGTGAGAGAGAGTTTTTCATCATATACAGTTACGGTATGTCTCGTTTTATCCCATTCGATGCCGTTAAAATTTATAAATCCCTCTTTCTTCGTACGGCGGAGGACAGCTTCTATACGAGCAATTAATACTTGTTCATCAAATGGTTTGGTAATATAGTCATCAGCACCTAATGTGAGTCCTTTCACCATGTCATAATTTTGATTACGCGCTGTTAGCATAATAATGGGAACGTTACTGATTTGCCTAATTTGAAAGCATGCTTCCCAGCCATCCATGTTTGGCATCATTACGTCTAATAAGATAAGATCAAAATCTTTTTGCTGAACGAGTTCAAGAGCCTCTTGACCTGACGTTGCTTTCATACAAAAATGTCCACGCGGACTTAAAAATAAATCTAATAAGCGAAGCATGCGTTCTTCGTCATCTACTAATAATAGTTTGGCCATAACGATGTACACCTCAAATTTTCATTATTTACGATTATTTTGCATTAAGAGTTAGAAGTTTCCTTTATATATTCTACATGAACTTTATGAAAAACACTGTTCATATGGTAAAGAAAAGGACAATTGCCATAAAAAATGCACTACTTTTGCACATTTTTCTTTTATAATAAGCAATGTAGCAGCACAAAAATACCCTATGTTGCGACATAACGTCATGTCATTTTGATTTCAAAATGGCAAATTCCATTCTATTGTGTACGTGGGATAGAGAACATTTTTCGTATTCACCTCGCATCGAATAAGAAAAATTTCTATCTCACGGCTTTTTTTTTTTGAGTGTAGATAAAGGGGATTTGGATAGTGAACAAGAAAGACCTTGAAAAGCAGAAACAAGAACGAAATGTAGTTATAATCTGCATTGCGGTATCAATGATGATTATCGTTGTTTGTGCTAGAAAGTTTTTTTGGTTGTTATAAAATAAATTGGTTTGTTATAGATGAAAAGCCTCGCACCTATTGTGTGAGGCTTTTGTAATGTGAAAATAATGGTAGCTACTCAGTCACTCTGTGAAAAACCGATAGAAAAGCATTTTTTTTAGTGGTCGAGAGGGACTGGCTATTATAGTAGCGGTCAGGGCCTTTTCCTGCCACGCGCAAAGTTTTAAAACAAAGAAAGGCAGCAAGGTGTAGGTCCATTTTTACCTTCATGGCAGCAATTATAGGTAAGCGTATTTTCGCTGGAATTATACTCCTTACCAAACTTCTAAATGAAATGTATGGCTGAGTAGTTACAAATAATGATACATGAGAAACACCCACTGAGAGTGGGTGATTTTATGTTAAAAGAAGATTCACGCATTGAGAAATAACATCATGTGCTCTTCATCCCAATATTGTCCGTTATATTTTAAAGCACGCTCTTCTACACCAAATGTTTGGAACCCCAGTGATTCATATAGTTTCTTTGCAGGTTTATTTCCGGCAACCACATTAAGCATAATTTGCTCTATATCTAATCTAGGGGCATTTTCAATGATAGTTTCAATTAACGCTCTTCCAGCACCAAGACCACGTGCTTTTGGAGAAACATATACAGAGCCAATTTTCGCCTTATGCTCTTGTTTGACAAGTGGTTTTATTTCAAGAGTGGCAATACCGATTAATTCATCTTCTTGAAAAGCACCTATCGTAAACTTTTCAGGGTTATCTAACCGTTTTGCAATGGCAGCAACGGGATCTTTTTGTTTCATAATATCTTCATAAGAGGAACCAAATGCTTCTGGATTTTGAGTTAATCCTTCCATGCAAAGCTGTAAATATATACTTGCATCTTCTTTTGATAATACACGAATGTTCATATCAGTTAACCCCCTAATGGTTTTTATGTAATGAAATTATATATTAACTTTATTAACTATTCAATAGTTAAATATGTTGCATTTTCATAACTAAAAAGATTTCTCATGCGAGAAATCTTTTGGTCACTTCATATAATTTATGCTTACTGATACCCTTCAATTCGTTCTGGGTGCGTGTAAATATTACAAGAATCACCGCGAATAAAGCCAACAACAGTAATTCCTAAATCATGAGCAAGTTCTAGCGCTAATTTTGTCGGAGCGGATTTTGATAGGACAATTTCACAGCCGATTTTTGCAACTTTAAGTAAGATTTCAGATGAAATGCGTCCGCTAAAAGCAATTACTTTTCCTGTTATCGAAATGTTGTTTCGTAAGCAATAACCGTAAATTTTGTCTAAAGCATTGTGACGACCAATATCCATTCGCGAAACGAGAATTTGTTTTTCATCACATAATGCAGTGTTATGTACACCACCTGTTTCTTGGAAAGTAGTAGAGGTTTGCTGCAGATCTTTCATGAGACGAAAGCAATCTTCAGGTTTGAGCGTAATATGAATATCGTGCATCGTTTTGGCTTTTGCTGCATCATTTACAAAGACAAAGCCTTGCCTGCTTTTCCCGCAGCACGATGTCACATATCGTTTGTTATAGCAAGTTTGATAGAGTGGATTTGTTTGCGTTGTTGTGATATGCGCAAATCCTTTTTCTTTTTGGATCCATAATTGTTCAATATATTTATAGGAAGGAATAATACCTTCTGATACTAAGAAGCCAACGACCATATCTTCAATATAATCAGGTGTACAGACAATTGTTACATATTCTTCACCGTTTAGTTTAATTGTAAGTGGATATTCTGTTACAACCTCATCATCTTTTTGATGAAACATCCCACCTTGGTAACGAACCATTGTATATGTGCTTTGAACAGACTCCATACGATTTTCCCCTTTATTAATTATTCTCCCATGTTTATCATAAAACAATAAAAAAAGAAAAGCATGCGTTTTGGAGTTTTATTATATTTACCAACATATAAATTGCGGCTATGCAAAATACAGCAGGCCCCTCACTCGTTGTCTCCCTTTGTTGTAAATCTTGCATGTGGCAGAAACAGGCCCTGACCGCTCCTATGCACAGCCAGATGCTCTTGTCCACCTAAAAAGAAAGGAGTTTTTATGTCCGATTTTCAATATGTATTCACATACATCCCTTGGTTATTATTTGTGTTCTACGATATAATAGAATCGTAGTGATATACATCAATTGTAAGCTTATTTTATACATCAAGAATCTACCTCTAAGAACTGTTTTTTCTGTTTTGAAAAAGAGCGTATAGCAGCATCGTTTTGAAAACGTATTCAAAAGGTGTTGTACGGTTGGTTGTAAGGAGAGGGTAAAGATGTCAGAACACAAAATTCGTGTAACTGTCGATGGTACAGAGTATATTTCATCTAATGAGAAAACGATATTGCAGTTATTAAACGAAAGAGAACTTGAACACCCGCAAATTTGTCACGTACCAGAAGTAGATCCAATTCAGACATGTGATACATGTATTGTTGAAGTGAACGGAAAGTTGATGCGCGCTTGTTCAACAAACCTTGAAGAAGGTATGCATATTGAAAGAAAATCGAAGCGAGCGGTTGAAGCCCAAACAGAAGCGATGGATCGCTTACTTGAGAATCATTTATTATATTGTACTGTTTGCGATAATAATAACGGAAATTGTAAAGTCCATAATACAGTGCATATGATGGGAATTGAAGAACAGAAATATCCGTACGAACCGAAAGTGAGCGCTTCGGAAGTCGATATGTCCCATCCATTTTATCGTTACGATCCAAATCAATGTATTGCATGTGGTCAATGTGTAGAAGTGTGTCAAAACCTACAAGTAAATGAAACCTTATCCGTTGATTGGAGTTTAGATCGTCCGCGTGTCATTTGGGATGACGGCGTAGCAATTAATGATTCCTCTTGTGTAAGTTGTGGTCAATGTGTAACGGTTTGTCCATGTAATGCCCTAATGGAAAAATCGATGCTTGGAGAAGCTGGTTTTATGACCGGGCTAAAACAAGATGTGTTACATCCAATGATTGATTTTGTAAAAGATGTAGAACCGGGTTATAGCAGTATTTTAGCTGTTTCGGAAGTAGAGGCAGCGATGCGTAAAACGAAAATCAATAAAACGAAAACCGTTTGTACGTTTTGTGGTGTCGGATGTTCATTTGAAGTATGGACGAAAGATCGTCACATTTTAAAAGTACAACCGTCATCAGATGCACCGGTAAACGGGATTTCAACGTGTGTAAAAGGGAAATTCGGATGGGATTTTGTAAATAGTGAAGAACGTATTACAAAGCCGCTTATCCGTAAAGGAGATATGTTTGTTGAAGCAACTTGGGAAGAGGCGCTAGAAGTTGTTGCAGCAAATATGAGTCATATTAAAGAGCAATACGGTAGTGATGCTTTTGGGTTTATTTCTTCTTCTAAAGTAACGAATGAAGAAAATTATGTAATGCAAAAGTTAGCGCGCCAAGTATATGGGACAAATAATGTGGACAACTGTTCGCGCTACTGTCAATCACCAGCAACAGATGGTTTATTTAAAACAGTAGGCATGGGCGGTGATGCAGGAACAATTAAAGATATTGCAGAGGCAGGACTTATCATTATTGTTGGAGCAAATCCGACAGAAGGTCATCCAGTTCTTGCAACGCGTGTGAAACGTGCTCATAAACTGCATGAGCAAAAATTAATTGTGGCTGATTTGCGTAAGCATGAAATGGCAGAGCGTGCAGATTTATTTGTTCACCCAAGTCAAGGTACAGATTACGTTTGGCTAGCAGGTGTAACAAAATATATTATTGATCAAGATTGGCATGATCAAGCATTTCTAGCTGAAAACGTAAAGAATTTTGATGAATATAAAACAATGTTAGAGAAGTATACGCTTGATTATACAGAACGTGTAACGGGCATTTCGAAAGATACATTAATAGAAATGGCAAAAATGATTCGTGATGCAGATGGCACATGTATACTTTGGGGTATGGGAGTGACGCAAAATACAGGTGGAAGTACGACATCAGCTGCAATCTCTAATTTACTTCTTGTAACAGGTAACTATCGCCGTCCTGGTGCAGGAGCATACCCGCTGCGCGGACATAATAACGTACAAGGCGCTTGTGATATGGCAACATTACCAAACTGGCTGCCTGGTTACCAAGCGATATCCGATGATGCACTGCGCGCGAAATTTGAAAGAGCATATGGCGTTTCAATTCCGAAAGAGCCAGGGTTAAATAACATTGCGATGCTGCTTGCGGCAGAAGCAGGGAAATTACGCGGTATGTATGTGATGGGAGAAGAGATGGCATTAGTCGATTCTAACGCTAATCATGTGCAGCACATTTTAGGAAATCTTGATTTCCTTGTTGTACAAGATATGTTTTTATCGAAAACAGCTCGTTTTGCAGATGTTATTTTACCAGCAGCACCAAGTTTAGAAAAAGAAGGAACATTTACGAATACAGAACGTCGTATTCAACGTTTATACGAAGTTATGCCGCCGCTTGGTGATTCCAAACCAGACTGGTGGATTTTGCAGAAGGTAGCTCGTGCATTAGGCGCAAATTGGAACTATGAACATCCAAGTGAAATCATGGATGAAATCGCATTACTTGCTCCTTTATATTCGCAGGCAACATATGATCGTTTAGAAGGATGGAATAGTTTATGCTGGGGTAGCCATGACGGCAGTGATACGCCGTTATTATATGTAGATGGATTTAATTTCCCTGATAAACTAGCACGTCTATCACTTGATGAATGGATACCGCCAGTCGAGGCACCGGAAGAATACGATTTATTATTAAATAATGGCCGCATGCTTGAACATTTCCATGAGGGAAATATGACAAATAAATCGGCAGGTATTTTATCGAAAATGTCAGAAGTATTTGTTGAGATTTCCCCGGAGCTAGCGATGGAGCGAAATGTGAAGGATGGAAGTCTTGTAGAACTTGCATCACCGTTTGGAAAAATAAAAGTTCCAGCGCTTATTACAGATCGGGTAACTGGAAATGAACTATATTTACCGATGCATGCAACAGTGAATGAAGAAGCAATTAATATTTTAACAGGAACGGCAACCGATCTTTTTACATGTACACCAGCATATAAACAAACGCGTGTTAAAATGCGTGTACTGCGTGAAAAAGGAAATTGTCCACTTCCTGCTTCCAATCCGCGAAATAAAAAGCGTCATCCGCAAAACGGTGTCGAAGTGCAAAAGAAATGGCAACGAAAACAATATGTATCACTTGTGGATGAAAACTAGGGGGGAGCATTGTGGCAAAAGAAATTACGATGATTCAAAAAACGGTTGTAACAGAGGAACAAAAGAAGCAACAAGTTTCTGAAGAATTATTACAACAATTAGGAGAGAACCAACAAGCAATTGAAGAAACGATTCATTTGCTAACACAGCTTCAAAAAGCTGGTTTACTAGATGCTGCAGTGAGCTTGCTGGCAGCGAAAGAAGATGTTTCGAAAATTGCGATTGAACAATTAAACCGTGAACCAGTAAAAAATGCATTAAATAATATGATGGGTGCAGGAGAAGCGCTATCTTCAGTAGACCCAGAAGTGACGAAGCAAGTCACATCTAGTTTAGTTACAGGTTTACAATATGCAACAGATGAATTGAAAAAAGGCGAGAAAACAAGTGTGATGGATTTCTTTAAAGTATTACGAGATCCAGACATAAACCGAGCAATTACATTTGGATTTAACTTTTTGAAAGCATTTGGCCAAGAGCTAGAAAAGAAGAACTAATAAAAAAGAGCGGTGGATTTAGAATCTATCGCTCTTTTACATGTTTAGTAGAATATATTATGATGAAAGAGATGAATTTTTAATATATAACTATTTTCATTTTTCAACATATAAGTTACTGCTATGCAGAATACAATATGACCTGCACTTAAACCTTGCATGTGGTAGGAAAAGACCCTGACCGTTTCTATGCGTGGCCAGATGCTCTTGCCGCCCTCAAAAACAGGGTCTTTATGTTGTTTTTAACTTATATATAGTTTTAGAACATGGAGGGATTTATGCTACACCGTAAAAAACTATCTATACCAGGGGTAATGAAACATTCCTTTCAGACAGTAAGATTTGCCTTTGGAAATGTATTATCGTTTCAACTCATATATAAGCTCCTATCAGTAATTGTCTTTATCCCACTATTCGGCATGATTTTTAATAAGCTATTATACTGGGGTGGATATGCAAATGCGACAAATGATGAATTATTTGCATTTTTTAAAACACCGTACGGAATTGCAACGATTTTCATTTTATCTATGTTAGCACTTTTTCTCATTTTTATTGAATTTGCAGTACTTATTATTATTTCGTATTTTGCGTATAAACGACAAAAGGTGAGACTGCGTCCTATTTTATATAAGACGGTAACGTATTTACCTTCTTTTTTCACATATTGTTTACCAGGATTTATTTTGTATGTTGTCGTTTTACTGCCCCTTTTAAGCATCGGTTATAAATCTGCGCTTCTTCCTGAAATTCAGATTCCTAATTTTATTACAGGCGAATTGTTTAAAACAACGATGGGACAAGTTGGATATTATGCCTTTTTTGCCGTAGTTGCCTATTTAAATCTTCGATGGGCTTTTGTGTTACCTATCATTGTTTTAGAAGAAAAGCCGTTTCGCGTAGCTGCTCGAAAAAGTGCAATGTTAGTAAGAGAAAACTTTTTGAAAGTCCTGTTCTTTTTAGGGGGATTTTTTCTCTCTACAAGTATTGTCTTGTTACTTTTTACAGGTGTGTATTTATTGTTGCTGTTTGGGATATATCAATTCACAAATGTAGAAGGGACATTTGCTTTATTAGCAAATTCTACTCTATCTGTATTTTTTACGAGTACATCTTATTTATTTGACTTTATTGTTACTCCATTTTATATTATGGCGATGATCAGATTGTATTTACAGAAAGTTCCACTTGAAGCTGTTTTATTGGAAGAGGGCCTTGACTATTCGAAAGTAAAAGCAGAGAAATGCTTCTTTCAAAAGCATCGATTGAAATTTATTGGTGTATATATTTGCGGGGTTGTTGTAATGGGAATGGTTTTGGCTTTTATCGTAACCTATATTACGAATTCTTATAAAGAGCCTATTATTATGGCGCACCGTGGTTACACATCTAAAGGAGTGGAGAACACAAAAGAGTCA
The DNA here is from genome assembly GCF_036963045.1 of Bacillus sp. JJ864. NCBI lineage: Bacteria > Bacillati > Bacillota > Bacilli > Caryophanales > Bacillaceae > Bacillus > Bacillus sp. JJ864. The sequence continues at coordinate 15,568 of NZ_JBALLY010000035.1, forward strand.
GTACAAGGAGCGATTGATGCGAAAGCAGATTATGCCGAGATTGATGTATTGCAAACGAAAGATGGAGAATTGGCCGTTATACACGATTTGAAACTAAAGCGTCTTGCGAATGCAAATGTACAAGTGTCAGAATTAACGATGGATGAACTTCGAAAGCTAACGCTAAAGCAAGGTGAATTCTCAGGTGGAATTAGTACGCTTGATGAAATTATTAAACTTGCAAAAGGGAAGATTAAGCTGAATATAGAAGTGAAGCTCCATGGGAATGAAAATGAAAAGGATTTTGTAAAGAAAGTTTTAAAAACCATTGAGAAAAATGAATTTGAAAAGCAGTGTGTAATTCAAACATTACATTACCAGCTTATTAAACAATTTAAACGTGCAAATCCCGATATAAAAGTAGGATATGTCCTATATGCAAGTGTAGCAAATTTAAAAAATCTACCAGCAGATTTTTATGTAGCAGAAGAATACATGTTGAGTGAGAGTTTAGTACAATCCGCTCGTAAATTAAATAAACCGATTTACGTATGGACTGTAAATGATATGGAAAACTTAAGGAAGTATTATAAATTAAATGTGGATGGGATTATTACAGATTATCCAGAAGATGCAAGAAACACCATTAAAATGCTCAAAGAACAAGAGGAAAATGAAACCGATATGGTTGATAAAATTACCGAAACGACAGAAGACTTATTCTCGAAGCTATTTATGGAGTAAGAGGCTGCTAGCTAAATGCTAGTAGCCTATTTTTTTTGTATGGAGAGATCTGTACTAAATTGTTAGTCGTGTAAATAGGATGGTAGAAGAGTAGGGCAAAGGAGGCCGGGAATGGAACGGTATCGGATCATTGGGAAAAGTGTGAAGCGAAAAGAAAGTGCGGATAAAGTAACGGGAAGAGCGAAGTATATTGATGATGAAATAGAGGTTGGCACGTTATATGCGAAACTTCTCACGAGTACATATGCGCATGCTTATATTAAGAGTATAGATATTCGTGAAGCGAAGAAAGTACAAGGCGTCCATGCTGTAATAACGGGAGCGGATTATCCGATTCTTGTCGGTTCTAGTATCGTTGATCGTCCGCCGTTAGCTTTTGGGAAAGTGCGGTATTTTGGTGAACCCGTTGCACTTGTTGTAGCGGATACGGAAGCAATTGCAAAAGAGGCAACAGCACGAATTCGTGTTATATATGAAGAGCTTCCGGTTATTCGTTCGCCTTTGCAAGCCTATAATGAGCCAAATATATTAGTCCATGAGCATGTGGAACAATATAAATTAGAAGAAAAAGTATATCCAAAGCCTCGTACAAATATCGCAAATCGGACGAAAATTCGTAAAGGTAATATTGAAAAAGGATTTGCGAACAGTGACACGGTTGCCTGTGAAACATTTTCTTTTCGGCAATCTGATCATGCGGCAATGGAAACACGGTGCGCGAGGGTGGAAATTAAGCCGAATGGAGATGTGATTGTTCATTCTACTTCACAGGCTCCTTTTGAAATAAAGAGGCAGTTAAGTGAAGCGTTTCAAATTGATGAAGGGAAAGTCATTGTACATGTGCCGCTAGTCGGAGGCGGATATGGCGGAAAAACAGCAGTACAACTTGAATATTTAGCGTATCTTGCTTCAAAAGCAGTAGGGGGAAGGCGAGTTACTCTTCGAAATAGTAGAGAGGAAGATTTTATAACATCTCCTGTTCATATCGGTTTACAAGCAAAAGTAAAGCTTGGATGCACGAAAGATGGAAAGCTGCAAGCGGCAGAAATTTTGTATTTATTTGACGGCGGTGCTTATGCTGATCGGGCGGTAACGATGAGTAAGGCAGCTGGGCTGGACTGTACGGGCCCATATGCGATCAAAAACGTATGGTGTGATTCGTACGGTATGTATACAAATCATACTTATGCAACGTCGTTTAGAGGTTTTGGACATTCGGAGTATACGTTTGTAATGGAACGAACGATCGATATTCTTGCTAAGAAATTAGGGATGTGTCCGCTTATGTTTCGTCTGAAAAATGCGATTAGACCAGGAGATACAACGCCGACACAAGTGCTTGTAACTTCAAGTAATACGGGAGATGTAGCGGCGTGCTTACAAAAGTTAAAGTCGCTTATCAATTGGGAAGAAGGAAAGAAAGTTACTGTATCTAATGGTATGGTACGCGCAAAGGGGATTAGCTGCTTCTGGAAAAATTCGACTACACCAAATAATGCCGGAGCAGGTGCTGTATTAACCTTTAACGGTGATGGTAGTGTAAATATTAATTGCGGCGCTGTTGAACTTGGGCAAGAAACAAAAACGGTGCTAACGCAAATGGTTGCTGAGAAAATGAACATGAATGCTGATGATGTGTATATCATGATGGAAGTTAATACACAAGTTTCTCCAAAGCATTGGAAAACAGCAGCAAGCCGTACGACACTCCTTGTTGGAAATGCGGTTGTAAAGGCGGCAGAAGACGCAATGAGGCAGCTTTTCCAAACGGCTTCAAATTTACTTGGGTACCCGGCAGAAGAATTAGAGATTGCAGGAAAACAAGTTTATGTCAAAATGAATCCGAATCTACATGTACCTTTTTCTAAAATTGCACTTGGGTATGTAGATGCAAATGGAAATGTAAAAGGAACAGAAGTGGTGGGAAGGGGGAGTTACGTACTTGAGGGAATTACAGACATTGATTATGAGACAGGGAAAGGGAAACAAGGACCGGAATGGGGAGTAGGGGCGCAAGCGGTAGAAGTGGAGTATAACCCTAAAGATTATACATACCGATTGTTGAATGCTGTAACAGTTGCCGATGCAGGAACCGTTTTAAATAGAAAGGGAGCAGAAACACAAATTATGGGAGCCATGAGCATGGGGCTAAGTTTTGCAACGCGAGAAACATTTCACTATGATGCAAAAGAACGAAATTTGAATTACCAGTTTCGTTCTTACAAAGTCGTTCATTACGGTCAACAGCCCAAATATATAGTAGATTTTGTAGAAGTACCACATGAAGAAGCTGCATTTGGTTCGAGAGGACTTGGTGAACACGGAATTATTGGCATGCCGGCAGCTTTAGCGAACAGCTTATCCATTGCAGCCGGTGTTTCACTGCGAAATTTACCGCTTACGCCAGAATTAATTTGGAAAGAGACGCAAAAAGGAGAAGGGATGGAATGATACCATTTGATTTTGAGTATTATCGTCCGGATTCTATTCAAGAGGCAATTCGGTTATTTCATCAACTAGATCAAGAAGGAAAGAAGCCGCTCTACTATGGAGGCGGCACAGAAATTATTACGATGGGACGTTCGCAGCGCATTCGAACAAAAGCTGTTATTGATATAAAAGATCTTCCAGAATGTAATATTTGTGAATGGAAGGACGACAAACTTTTACTTGGTGCAACATTAACGATAACAAGTGTTCAAGAAGCAAAAGTATTTCCGCTCCTTGGAGAAACGGCAGGCGGGGTTGCGGATCGTACAGCAAGGAACAAAATTACAATTGGCGGAAATGTTGCGGGAAGGATTCGATATAGGGAGGCTGTACTGCCATTTTTATTAGCTGATAGTACATTTGTCATTGCAGGAACAGAGGGGATTAAATATGTGCCTGTTCATCAAGCTTTTGTGGAAAAATTACAACTACAAAAGGGAGAATTTCTTGTACAAATGATTACAGAGCGGCAGTATGTGACAGCGCCGTATTATAGTGTGAGAAAACGTCAACTAGAAAAAATTGATTATCCCCTTGTGACAGTTGCGGCGATAAAACATGGCGGTGAAATTCGGATGGCATGCAGTGGTTTATGCGCTTTTCCATTTCGTTCATTTCAGATAGAAGCGGATTTAAATAATAAGCGTATTCCATTTGAGAAAAGAATTGAACGCGCTCTAACCCATATTCCTGCTCCTGTATTAGATGATATAAGAGGTTCGCGTGCTTATCGGACATTTGTATTTCAAGATCTATTGCGAAATTTTGCAGAGGGGGACGAAATATGAGAAACGTGCAGCTTATTCTACATGTAAATGGGGAAACGCGAGAGGCTGTTGGAAGAATGGCTGATACACTATTACACATATTACGTCACGAACTTGATTTAACAGGAGCAAAGCCTGGCTGTGAAAATGGTGATTGTGGTGCTTGTACAGTTCTTGTTGACGGGATACCAATTAAGTCTTGTATTATGCTGGCTGTTGAAGCGATTGGAAAGCAAGTTACAACGATTGAGGGGTTACAATCAGCTCCTATTCAACAAGCTTTTGAAGAGAAATGGGCGTTCCAATGCGGATACTGTACACCGGGGTTTATTATGAATTGCCACGGGCTTGTTACGCAAATGCCTGATGCAGACGATCGCGTCATTGAAGAATGGTTAAGTTCTAACATTTGCCGATGCACGAGCTATCAAGAGATTGAAGAAGCTGTAAAGTCTGTATTACAAAAGCAGCAAGGGGATTCAAAATGACTTCTGTATATGATGTATTAGAAGCGTTGTTATGTTGTGAGAAACGCTGTGCGTTAGCGACGATTATTCATGTTGAAGGATCGGCATATAGAAAAGAAGGAACGATGATGCTTTTTCAAGAAGATGGTACAAAAGTAGGAATGCTAAGTGCAGGGTGCATTGAAGAAGAGCTTTTCTACTATGCAACGCACGCTATGGAGCATAAAACGTGGGCGATTCATACATTTAACACGAAAGCAGAAGATGATTTGTCTTGGGGAGTAGGATGTAATGGTATCATTCATGTATTAGTAGAACATATAGATGATACCTATAAAGCGATTTTACAAGATTTATATATTCACCTTACCGATGGTTCCTCCGCTTGGATGGTGAAAAACCTTTCCCTAGAGCAAACTGCACTTATATATAATCATGGGAATACGCTTGGGAATTGGGAAGGAGCTATTCCACAGGCAACTGACTTGAAAAATGGGTTACAAGATGAATATTATAGCCAACATTTTATACCGAAGCCCCGCCTGTTTATTTTTGGGGCAGGAGAAGATGCCAAGCCGCTCGTGCGTTTTGCCAAGGAAACGAACTTCTTCGTAACAGTTTGCGATTGGCGGGAGGGCTTATGTAATACGGATCACTTTCCAAATGCTGATGCATGTGTAGTCGGGTTTCCAGGAGAAATGATCAAAGACCTTTCACTACATCAAAGTGATTTTCTTGTCATTATGACGCATCACTTTGAAAGGGATCGGCAATTACTGTCGCTCTTATTAGAAAAAAATGTTTGTTATATAGGTATTTTAGGTCCTCGTCATCGCACAGAGCGCTTATTAGAAGGCAAACCAATCCCTCATCACCTTCATTTTCCTGTTGGAATTTCAATTGGTGCACAAGGTCCAAGTGAAATTTCCATTAGCATCATGGCTGAAATCATCGGGCAATTACGGGGGAAGTGAGATGAAAATCATTGGTGTATATTTGGCGGCGGGAAATAGTAGACGAATGGGACCAGGAATTCATAAGCTTTCTCTTCCTTTACATAATGAACCACTTGGTAATGCAGCCCTCCAAACAGCTCTGTCTTCCAATCTCTCCGATATAATTATTGTCACAAATGATGCAAGTTGGGTTTCACAATCATTACGACATAAGAATGTACACATTCTTTCTTGTTCTGATTCTAGTCAAGGACAATCACATTCACTTCGCTGCGGGGTTCAGAAAGCAATGCATATGAAAGCGGATGGGATTGTTGTCTTACTTGCTGATCAGCCCTTTATTAAAATAGAGATAATTAATGAATTAATAGATTGTTATAAGCAACAGCAAACGGCCTATTATGTCGCAGCAAAGCATCGCGGCATTGTAAGACCGCCTGTTTTATTTGCGAAGAAAACATTTCCTATCTTACAAACATTAGAAGGCGATCAAGGAGCTCGCACTATTTTTCAAAAGTCATTTGTAAAGGGGATAACGATATCGTATGAAGAACCGGCCCTTTTTTATGCTGTGGATAGCTGGAGTGATTATCAGAAAATAATACAGCACTACGGAAAATGGTAAGTCGTTTTTTACTATGTTTTTCGACATTCATAACTGAAAAGAGTCCATCTAAATCTGTTTTAGCGTTTGGATATATAAGTCACTGCTATGCCAAACACAACATGCCCGCTACTTGCTTTCTCCTTTTGTTTTAAACATGGAATGTGGCAGAAAAAGGC
>NZ_JBALLY010000035.1:21772-28516 GCF_036963045.1 Bacillus sp. JJ864
AGGCCCTGACCGCTCCTATACATGGTCAGATGCTCTCGTCCTCTCATAAAAAAGAAAGAGGTTTTTTTATTTATATACATATAGAAAACGGTCTTTTCTCTCCTACTTCTAGTAGTTCATTTATAGGAGCATTTGTGTTATCCTTGTCCGTGTGAGGCTCCTTTTTATTAGAAGTTTGGACAAGATTATCCAACTTTATTTATGATGAAAAATTAAAATGAATCTATATAGTTCCAGTTTAAATGAATCAATCTAGTCTTTATAAGCGTTTTGAAAAATATGTATATTTGTGTAATACAAAGAGGTGTAAATGAAATGAAATCCTATACACAATTCGAACGAAGAAAATACATACTTGATGAGTTAGAAACATACAATCGCGTGATGGTAAATGATTTAGCAAAGGTGTTAAATGTTACTACAGAAACGATTCGAAGAGATTTAGATATGATGCAAAAGGAAGGCAAGTTAACGAAAATACATGGCGGTGCAGTAAAGAAAAAAGATCATACTATTGAATTTTATTTTGATAAACGTCGATCTGAGAATATTGAAGAAAAGCGAAACATTGCTATGGAAGCAAGTAAATTAGTAGAAGATAATGATATTATTGCAATTGAAGTTGGAACGACTACAATGCAAATTTTAGACTTTATACATGATAAGAAGAATTTGACGATTCTAACAAACTCGATACCAGCTGTTAATAAAGTGATTGAGCTGAAAGAACAATATAATTTATTTGATTGCAAATTAATAGTCTTTGGTGGCATGTTAAATTCAAATTCATTAGCATTGTCTGGAGACATGACGTTAAATTACCTTGATCAATTTACTGTTAATAAATTATTTGCTTCATGTGATGGAATTTCTTTAGAAAAGGAACTAACATCTTCGTATATTGAGGATGCACAAGTTTTTCAACAATTAAAGAAAAATGCTAAACAAGTTGTCATGATGATCGATGAGTCAAAGTTTAATTTAACAAAGTTCTATAAAAGCGGAAATTTTGAAGATGTTGACGTGCTATTTACAAATGCTAAACTTGATGAGAGATGGCAAAACGCCCTAGTAAGTAAAGGGATTGAAGTAATAACGGTATAGAAAAAAATCTGAAAGTGGACTATTTCTTAATGAGAAATAGTCTTTTTTTGTTATAATTTTGGTAAATGTATTGTTTTGTATTGCTTTTATGTTGATTTTACAATTAGTTAACAATATAACAACATTTCGTTAATAATGTCCCCGTACAATACGAATTAGGGGGTGACAGGAATGCAAATAAAACTATCAAAAGCTGTGTTCTTTCTATTACCAGTTGGAATACCTCTCATATTGTTTTGGGTGATTCCGAATGTAATTAGTTTAGGTATTAGTTTTACAGACTGGGATTTCATGACCAATGACTTTAATTTTGTTGGTTTCGATAACTATTTGAATTTGTTTACACAGGATTCTTTTATACAAGCATTGTTAAATACTCTTTATTTCGGAATTGGGACGGTCGTTCCAACGATTGCATTAGGGTTAGGTTTCGCATTATTTTTCCGAAAGAATTTTAGAGGTTCTGCCATTTATCAATTATTGATTTTCTCACCTTGGGTAACGCCAACGGTAGCTGTATCCATCGTCTGGTCACTTCTATATGAACCGAAATTTGGAGTTATTAATAAAGTACTAGCGTTTTTCGGAATACCAGGCTTGGATTGGCTGAAGAGTAGTGAGACAGCGATGCTAGCAGTCATTATTGTAACAGTATGGAAATTAGTTGGATGGACGATGATTTTCTATATTGGTGCACTAGAGAAAGTACCAGAGAGCTTGTATGAAGCAGCTAGTATTGATGGTGCAAATGCATGGCAGAAATTCCGATATGTAACATTACCGATGGTTTCACCGACAACTTTCTTTCTAGTTGTTGTTAATACAATTTCTTCGGTGCAGGCTTATGATCAAATCAAAATCTTAACACAAGGTGGACCGAGTGGATCGACACGAACGCTACTTTACTTATTCTTTCAACAAGCGTTTGAACAGTTCGATATGGGTTCTGCAACGGCAATCGCATTTATTATATTAATCATTACAATTTTACTATCCGTTATAAACAAGATAATAGGTGACAAGTGGGTGAACTATTAAGATGAAAGATATGAAAAAGACGCCATTAATTATCAAGCATCTCTTTTTAGCTTTATCAAGTATCTTGTTTGTCTTTCCATTCATATGGATGGTACTTGGTTCGTTTAAAACATCCAGCGAAGTGTTACAAGGAGGCTTTTGGCCTACGGAATTCTACTTGGAAAATTATCGTGAAGTATTAGAAATTCTTCCATTTAACACATACTTATTTAATAGTTTTTATACCTCTTTCATTATTACGATATATGTACTTGTTTCGTCTGCACTCTTTGCTTATATGTTGACATTTTATAAGTTCAAAGGGAAGAACGTAACCTTTAGCATTGTTATGGCAACGTACATGATTCCTGGATCTGTATCGTATGTTCCGGTATACGTGATGCTAGGAAAAGTGGGCTTACTTAATTCGCATTTTGGATATATCATTTCTATGGCTGTTAGTGTATTCGGTATCTTCTATTTAAAACAATCATTCCATAAGGTTGGGGATGAAACAGTAGAAGCAGCCAAAATTGATGGAGCAAGTGATTGGACTATTCTTTGGAAGATTGTTTTTCCGATGACGCGATCATCATTTGTAACATTAGGATTGGTCACATTTATCGGTAATTACAATAATTACATTTGGCCAGCCCTTATCTTGAAAGATAATACACAAAAGTTAATTACGAACGGAATTGCCGATTACTTTATTAATAGTTCCTTAGGCCGAGATTGGTCACACATTATGGTGGCAAGTACAATCGCAACGGTGCCGCTCTTACTCGTATTTTTAGTTTTACAAAAATGGTTCCTCTCAGGCGTTACTGATTCAGGGGTAAAGGGTTAACTAAATATAAAGGAGACATTTTGGATGAGAAAATTATTCATGCTTCTAGCAATTGTATCGTTGTTTGTTAGCGCACTTGCAGGCTGTTCAGGTGGAAAAGGAAGTACTGTTAAAGCAAGTAAAGAAGGAGAGAAGATTGTTGTCCCATTTATTAATGGAGTAGGTGGTTCCCTTGCAGATCGTGTCGATAAGAGTGTAGAGGAATACAATAAAAGTCAAAATAAATATGTAGTAAAAACGACGAAAGCTGGTAACTACGATGAGTCTTATCAAAAGCTTCAAAGTGGATTTGCAGCGAATAACCAAGAAGCAATTGCATTGTTAGGTTCAGACGTCATTCAAGAATATGTTAAGAAAAAGTTAATTGTGCCTTTAGATGAATATACTAAAAATGATAATAATTTCAAAAAAGAAGATTACGGAAAAGGTTTTATCAATCAAGCAACAATTGATGGGAAGTTATATGGAATTCCTTTTTACGGTACAACGCAAGTGTTTTATTACAACAAAAAAGTGTTGGCGGAAAATGGCTTTACTGCTGACGATTTAAAAACGTGGGAAGGCGTAGAAAAAGTAGCGAAGAAAGTAGCAAAACGTGACGGAAATGGAAATGTCACATACGCAGGTTGGATGCCAATGTGGGGTACGTCAAACTTAATTGACGCGGTTCGCAGTGCTGGCGGAAATGTATTAAGTGAAGATGGTAAAAAAGTATTAATCAACGATGACACTTGGGTTACAGTATGGGGAAAATTCCGTACGTGGATTCATGAAGAAAAAATTATGAATATTCATTCAGGTGGAACAGGCTGGGAATATTGGGATAAAACAATCATTGATCTCGTGGAAGGTAGAACGTTAGGATATACAGGCTCGTCTGGTGACCAAGGATTTGTTTTTAAATCGTTAGGTAAAGGAATGAGTGAGGAAGAACGCCTAAATACATTTGGAGCATTACCACAACCAGGTTGGGGTGATCATAAACCAGCGCCAAAATTAGAAACATATTTATTCACATTAACGAGAAATGTTGATCCAGAAGTAGCAAAAGGTGCATATGACTTTATGAAATTTGCGACAAGCACTGAAAAAACAGCTGAATGGTCAATGGCAACAGGCTATATTCCGGTTCGTAACAATGTAACAGAGTATGGACCTTATGCTGAATTTGTAAAAAAACAACCACAAGCATTAGTTCCATTAGAGCAAGCGAATCAAAACGGCGCCCTGCCATTTACAGATCCAACAGGCGGTAAAATTAACGACGCGTTAAATGTAGCGAAGGATAAAGTAGAAATTGAAGGAGTCCCTGCAAAAAAAGCGTTGGATGAAGCGGCTAAAATTGCCCAAGAAGAATTAGATAAAGCGTTGAAAAAGAAGAAGTAATATTACTAGAAATATGAGGTGCTTTTGAACGCCAAAAGTACCTCTATGATTCTATCATTAAAATATAAAAAAGGTGTGGGAATCATGATTGAAATGAAAGGTACGATGACTCTTTCTCCATTCGTAAAAAATAAACATTCTTTTCTAATAGATGCAACTGATATTTTTAATTTTACAGTAACGATCAATCAAGGAGACAGTCGGAAAATTCCACTTTTATTAATTGTGAAAGATTCTAGAGGTTATGTGCGTATTCAGTATCAAACGCCAATTGTTGACGAAAAACTAGTTGTTGCAACAAATCCAAAGTTTTGTTCAGCTGGTTGCGTTGGCAGAGAAATACCGGCGGGTAATTGGGAATTAGAAGTCGTATATATCCCTCATTGTGCAAATAAAGCAGTAAAGTTTGCCGGAAGAAACGTTGACTATACAGTAAATATAGTAGTGAATGACGAGGTAAACCGAGAGTATAACCGAGAATATTTTTGCGAAGAAAATGTCTTTATCCGTGAAAACGATTTTGAAAAAGTAGTGAATGAAGAGCATCGCTGGTATAAAGGAGATTTTCATGTTCATACAGATGTAACGGATGGCGAGATAGATGACGAACTGGCAATGAGCGTATGTGAAAAACAAGAGTTGGATTTTTTATATGCGACGGAACACAACATTGTCATGCCATCGTATCAAAAAGGAAGCACATTAATCATACCATCTATGGAACTTACAACTCCTTACGGCCATTACAATATGTTCGGTATGAAGGAATATATTAACTTTACAGAGTGCCTCGACGAATCGTTTAACGCTAAAAGCATGAATGACTTGTTTGCTCTTATGAAAGAAAAAGGCTACTTAATTAGCGTGAATCATCCGTTTATGAAGCCTTGGGCGAATCAAATTGATATTAACTTAGAACATGTTCATACAATGGAAATTATGTGTGATCCGACTTATAAAAAAAGCAAATCTTCTACTTTAGAAGCTTTAAAGTTCTTCGATCAAATGTGGTTAAATGGTCTGAAAGTCTGGGGGATAGGAGGAAGTGATTCGCACTTACATCCATCTAAAACGTTCCCGGGATCTAAAGACCCATCGATTTATGGCGATCCTGGCACATATGTATTATGTAATGGTTTATCTATTAAAAATTTAAAGAATACTATCGAAAGAGGCCGCATTTATTTTTCACGCTTTAGAAAACTAGAGATCGATATTCAAAACGAAGGTAAAACGATTTATGTTGGCGATGGGGCCAAAGGAAATGTTCATTACAACATTCATACAGATAAACCTTGTGAGTGGAGATTGATTGTGGATGGTCAAATCATCGAAAAAGAATGTGGCAGCCAAGTTACCTTTGACTTTAATTTACATGAAGGATCCTATGCTAGAGTTGAGGGTTGGGAAAATGATGAATTAGTAGCGTTTATAAATCCTATTCATCATAACGTTACGAGTAAGAAGAAAACATGGTATGAAGTTTTAGGAGGATGAAAAAATGAATAAAGCAATTATTTTTGATAAAGATGGGACACTAATCCAGCTAGATTCTGTTTGGTACAAAATCGTTCATCGTGTATTAGATGATATATTTCACATGTATCCAAGCGAAACAAGTAAGCGAAATGAATATTTGAAGATTATCGGTATGAGTGATAATGATTTTGAGAGTACGAGCTTACTAGCTTGCCGAACAAATTACTTTATTGCGGCTGCATGGTTTTCATTACTAGAAAATCAAAATGTAAGTAAAGAGAACTTTATTGATGATGTATGCGCATTATTCAAAAAGCACTCTACAGCAGATGATCTCGTCTTTACAGAAGTGGAAGGCGCGAAGGAAACATTACAATATTTAAAAGATCATGAATATGTTATTGGGGTTGTTACAGCGGACGACGTCGATGCAGCTGTTCATTCCCTTAAAATGACCGGATTATATGATTATGTGGATTTTTTAGGTGCAGATGATGGTGTCAATAAAACAAAACCGGAAAATGATTTTTATCATATATTTAAAGAGAAATTTTCACTGGTTGAAGAAGATGTATTAATGGTAGGTGATACATTAACAGACGTTAGATTCGCAAGAAATAGCAACATTAAAGTGGTCGGCGTCCTGTCAGGTGCGAGCGGGAAGGAAGATTTAGAAGGAGAAGCGGATTATATTTTAGACAGTATGAAGGATATTGCCACAATTTTATCCCGCATTAACGGGCAGTAATACTCCCATCTCAAAATTCAGCAAAAGCATTGTCCAGTTCCAGTGGCTAGAATGTTCGGTGGCTTCGCTTCTTCCTACGAGGTAAAAAACACCTCTACGTCAGAAGCTCCATCCCCCTCACATTCTGGACGAGCCACTTCCACATTTCTTTGTTGTCCAG
>NZ_JBALLY010000035.1:28596-45899 GCF_036963045.1 Bacillus sp. JJ864
GCCCGATTGGTTTAACTAATAATCAGTGGGGGATGAAGAAAACCCCCACTGATTATAGTTTCACTTTATAAAACAACTGCGCTCGATACCTTTCAAAATAGCTAAAATTATAGGAGGCAATTATGGCTCAGCTATCATTCAAAAATATTTATAAGAAATATGATCATGATGTGACAATCGTAAAAGATTTTAATCTAGAAGTGAATGATGGAGAATTTATCGTTTTGGTTGGACCTTCAGGATGTGGAAAGTCGACGACATTACGTATGATTGCAGGACTTGAGGAGATTTCAGATGGCGACTTTTATATTGATGGAAAGCGTGTGAATGATGTTACCCCGAAAGATCGAGATATCGCAATGGTTTTTCAAAACTACGCTCTTTATCCACATATGAGTGTTTATGATAATATGGCGTTCGGTTTAAAATTACGAAAATATAGTAAAGCGGAGATTGATCAACGTGTGAAACATGCCGCGCAAATTCTTGGCCTTGAGAAATATTTAGACCGAAAGCCAAAAGCACTTTCAGGTGGACAGCGCCAGCGTGTTGCGTTAGGCCGAGCGATTGTTCGAAATGCAAAAGTATTCTTAATGGACGAACCATTGTCAAACTTAGATGCGAAGCTACGCGTTCAAATGCGTGCCGAGATTACAAAATTACACCAACAATTGCAAACAACAACCGTGTATGTTACGCATGACCAAATAGAAGCAATGACGATGGCAACGCGCTTAGTTGTATTAAAGGACGGCATCATCCAACAAGTTGGGACACCGAAAGAAGTTTATGAAAAACCTGAGAATGTATTTGTCGGAGGATTTATTGGCTCTCCTGGAATGAACTTTTTCAAAGGAACAGTAACAAAAAATGCCGTTATGATTGATAAATGGAAAATCGAAATCCCAGAAGAAAAGATGAAAAGTTTGCAAGGGTATGCGAATAAAGAAATCATCATAGGGGTACGTCCAGAAGACTTTTATTATGGAAAAGCCCTTTTAGATTTACCTTATCATGCAAAGATAACAGTAACGATTGATGTGTCAGAATTAATGGGATCAGAAACATATCTATATTCCAATATCAATGGCCAACCTTTCGTTGCTCGCGTTGACTCCTCAGTTGATGTGCATAGTCAATCAACGATGGATTTAGCTTTTAATATGAATAAAGCTCATTATTTTGACACTGAAACTGAAAGACGAATTGTTTTATAAAATATGTACAATTAAGTAATGGAAACTGTAATATTAGGCTTATTCCAAACAGGGATAGGCCTTTGTTGTTTTGTACATATAACCATGATTGATAAGGGGGATATATGTATAAGTTATATTGAGAAATAAAACTGCAACAGGTTGTTACAGTTTTATAAACTGTTAAGTAAGAGTTTATAAAGAGTATTGATGACTTTTCGTATAATGTTTATTCATTAAAAAACTTTCTGAAAATAATAAATATAGAATGACAAAAAAGAGTAGGAAAATATAGATCTTGATAAAAATAGTTTTTACTATTTACACTATTTAAAATATAAAAACTTTTATTTTTTTCGTATGATAGCGTTTTCATACATAGAAAGTTATGCTAGAATAAATTCATAAGTTATTCATTATTAAAAAAAGAAAAAAGAATTACTTTTTTCTGTTAATTATAAGGGGGCATTTCATAATGCGTATTGGAGTACCAGGAGAAATTAAAAACAACGAAAACCGTGTAGCTATGACACCAGCTGGTGTTGTGCATTTAATTCGTAACAATCACGAAGTATTCATTCAAAAGGGTGCAGGATTAGGATCAGGTTTTACTGATGAGCAATATGTAGAAGCAGGAGCAAAAATCGTAGAAACAGCTGAAGAAGCTTGGTCTATGGAAATGGTAATGAAAGTTAAAGAGCCAATTGCAAGCGAATATAAATATTTCCGTGAAGGTTTAGTTCTATTCACTTACTTACACTTAGCTCCAGAACCAGAATTAACAAAAGCGTTAATTGAAAATAAAGTAGTAGCAATCGCTTACGAAACAGTTCAATTAGAAAACCGTTCTCTACCATTATTAGCGCCTATGAGTGAAGTTGCAGGTCGTATGGCAGCACAACTTGGTGCACAATTCCTTGAGAAAAACAAAGGTGGAAAAGGTATCTTACTTGCAGGTGTTCCAGGCGTAAAACGCGGTAAAGTAACAATTATCGGTGGTGGACAAGCTGGTACAAATGCTGCTAAGATTGCAGTTGGTTTAGGTGCTGACGTAACAGTTATCGACTTAAGCGCAGATCGTCTTCGTCAATTAGATGATATTTTCGGTAACCAAGTGACAACTTTAATGTCTAATCCTTACAATATTTCACAAGCTGTAAAAGAGTCTGATCTTGTAATTGGTGCAGTATTAATTCCAGGAGCAAAAGCACCGAAACTTGTAACAGAAGAAATGATCAAGTCTATGGAGCCAGGTTCTGTTGTAGTTGATATCGCAATCGACCAAGGTGGTATTTTCGAAACAACTGACCGTATTACAACACATGACAACCCAACTTATGAAAAACACGGTGTAGTTCACTATGCAGTTGCAAACATGCCTGGTGCGGTTCCACGTACATCTACACTTGCATTAACAAATGTTACAGTACCATATGCAGTACAAATCGCAAACAAAGGCTACAAAAAAGCTTGTTTAGAAAACACTGCATTATTAAAAGGTATTAACGCATTAGAAGGCTTTGTAACATTCGAAGCAGTTGCAGAAGCACACGGTGTAGAATATAAAGCAGCAAAAGAATTATTAGAAGCAGAAGCAGTATCTTGCTAATCTAAATATCGAACAATATTTTCATACAACAAGATGAGAGCTAAGAGAAGTGCCTCTTAGCTCTTTTTAACTAGAAGGGGGCAAGAGTCGTGGCCAACTTATTCAAAAAGAAATCCGTGACACAATTGTTAAGCCAAAGTCAAAGTAAAACTTTGACAAAAACATTAGGGGCATTTGACTTAACGATGTTAGGAATTGGAGCGATTATCGGTACAGGAGTACTTGTATTAACTGGATTAGTAGCAGCAAGAGATGCTGGTCCAGCTGTTATTTTCTCGTTTATGATTGCAGCAATTGTTTGTGGCTTTGCAGCATTATGTTATGCAGAAGTTGCCACAGCACTTCCTGTATCAGGAAGTGTATATACGTATGCATATGCAACAATTGGGGAATTTGTTGCGCATTTAATGGGATGGACATTATTGTCAGTTTATGTTTTAACAACGGCAGCGGTAGCTGGCGGTTGGACGGGCTACTTTAATAACTTAGTAAGTGGATTAGGAATAGAAATTCCGAAACAATTGTTAACGATTCCATCTCAAGGCGGAATTGTAAATCTTCCAGCGGTTGGCATTACGTTAGTGTTAACATGGTTACTATCTCGCGGTACGAAAGAAAGTAAACGTGTAAATAATGCAATGGTATTAATTAAAATTAGTATTGTTGTATTGTTTATTGCAGTTGGTGTGTTCTATGTAAAACCAGAAAACTGGACGCCATTTGCACCGTATGGTATCAGTGGGATTTTTGCCGGAGGAGCTGCAGTATTCTTTGCTTTCTTAGGATTTGATGCGTTAGCAACTTCAGCTGAAGAAGTAAAAAATCCACAGCGTGATTTACCAATCGGTATTATTGTATCACTTGCTGTTTGTACAGTAATTTATATTGCAGTTTGTCTTGTTATGACAGGAATGGTGTCATATAAAGAATTAAATGTACCAGAAGCGATGTCTTACGTATTAGAAGTTGTTGGGCAAGATAAAGTAGCAGGTGTGATTGCAATTGGTGCAGTAATTGGTATCATGGCCGTAATTTTTGCTTATATTTACGCGACAACACGTGTATTCTTTGCGATGAGCCGTGATGGTTTACTTCCAAAATCATTTGCGAAAATTAACAAAAAAACAGAAGCTCCGGTATTTTCAACATGGTTAACAGGTATCGGAAGTGCTTTAATTGCCGGGTTTATCGATTTAAAAGAATTGTCAAATTTAGCGAATATTGGAGCATTATTAACATTTGCGATGGTAGGTGTTTCTGTCCTGATCCTTCGTAAAACACATCCGAAATTACAACGTGGCTTTATGGTACCGCTTGTACCAGTATTACCGATTATTTCAATCGCATGTTGTCTGTTCTTAATGGTTAACTTACCACTTACAACATGGTTATACTTCGGTGCTTGGCTTGTACTAGGAGTTATCGTATACTTCGTATACTCTAAGAAACATAGTCACCTGCAACAAGATAAAAGTTCGCAAGATCATTTAAAACAAGCAAATTAAAGGGATAAAGCCTTATACGCTTAGGAGCGCATAAGGTTTTTTTATGTTTTTGAAGGGGTTTTAGGAAACCACATAGAAATTTATATGTCGAAAGATGGAAAAGAAGGATAATAATGGTTGTAAAAGAAGAGGTAAAAGTTGTAGTAGGTGCAGAAGGATATAACAATAATCCAGGGTGGTTACATACACAAGAAAATGAAGTCAACTACCCACCACTTAAACGCTAACGCGTTTTGAAGTGGGGGCTTGTAAAAAGCCCTGGTTGTCTAGCCTTAGTCTTTGATAGACTCCGTTCGTAGGTTGAATACCCAAGAATGATTCCCTAGTTCTTGGCTCTATGGTGGCTCTGTAACAGTTCTGATTGGGAAGGAACGGTCAACCACAAGCCTTCTTTTATAAGAAGTTGAGGGCACCTACAAACATTGGCGAAGGGAAACAAACTCTTAGGAGGGACAAAAACATGCGTGTATTTGTCAAGAATTTAAGGGGCGAACCGCTGATGCCCTGTAGTCCTCGCAAGGCACGGCTTCTTCTCAAACAAGGAAAAGCAAAGATTGTGGGCTACACTCCGTTTACGATTCAATTACAATATGCCACAGGTGAAGCGGTGCAACCCGTTACAATCGGTATTGACAGCGGAGCAAAGCATATCGGCATTGCAATTACTACAGAAGACAAAGTTCTAGCAAAAGGAACCATCCAGTTACGTCAGGACGTCAAAGAAAATCTTACACTAAGAGCTACATTACGCAGAGGAAGAAGACAACGAAAAACAAGATATCGCAAAGCACGTTTTCTCAATCGGAAAAAGAAAGAAGGATGGTTACCTTCATCGATTCAAAGTAGGGTGGATAACGAAATTCATTGGATTGAAATATTTAAGTCACTCTTACCTTCACCAAAAGTGATTGTTGAAGTAGGGAAGTTTGATGCGCAAAAGCTAAAAAATCCAGCTAAATCTTATAAGCAAGTAAAGATATCAGATATAGAACGTATACACCATACGAACAATTGGAAGTTCTTACAAATCAGTTAGGCTATGCCTAACCGAAATTCATCCCCACCTTACCGCTGGGTTCTTGCCCGTCACGCACTTGAAGATGGGGATGAATTTCGGAAATACGTTAAATTTACTAAAAAGAGAAGAGAAGCAGCAAAAATTTGTTATGAATTTTTACAGCCAGGCAGTCATCTTCGCTGTGCGGTACCAGATGCATTTTTTTCAGATGAAGATTATCAAGCAGGCGTACAAGTCGGCGGACCAGGTCCATTAGATCATCCAGCAGTGAGCCATAAAATTGTTCATAACTATAAAACGATGACTTCGATGTTTGAAGAAGCTGGTTTTGAAGTGAAGTTACTAGAGTACTGTGATGAAAACGGAGAATTTCATTATAATGACTGGAATGAGAAAGACGGCTTTATTTACCGCTCTAAACGTTTTGATCATCGCAATTAAGATGGACAGCTTGGCTTTGTTTCATTGATTGTCGATGCGGTTAAATCTAAATAAGAGAAAAAAGCGCCGAAATTTAGCATATCGCTAATATATCGGCGTTTTTTGCAATATATCGACCGTTTTTTAGATTATATTGGCGCTTCGACACGATATAAAGACCCTTCTACGACGTTCGACAAACTGAACGTACAAAAGAGAACCCGTTAATATAAATCAGGGGTTATTTGTTTATTTTTTATAACATTTTCCCCATTTCTATATACAATGTTAAAAATAAAACCGGAAATGATTGACACATATGAACATCCACTCATATAATAAAAATATAACATATATGAACAATTATTCATATGTTCAAGTGAAGAGGTGAGCTATTGTGACGGAACAAAAAGTAGAAACAAATGAAGAAACGTGTTTACAAAATGTCATTCATCAAGAGGTTGTTGAAAAAGTACAACAAACGATTCCACAGGATGATAGCTTAAGTCAAGTAGCAGAGTTATTTAAAGTATTAGGAGACCGTACGCGCACACGTATTTTACACGCCTTATTTGAGGCAGAAATGTGCGTATGCGATTTAGCATATTTACTCGGAATGACGCAGTCGTCTATTTCCCATCAATTACGCGTATTAAAGCAAGCAAAGCTTGTTAAAAATCGTAAAGAGGGAAAAGTAGTGTATTACTCACTTGCAGATCACCACGTTATTCATATTTTCGAGCAAGCATTTGAGCACGTAAATGAGGAAAAATAGAAGCAGCACAAGGAGGGAGAAAAATGGGGGAAGCATTGGTAAAACGGAAACTTGTGTTAGACGGATTAGACTGCGCAAACTGTGCGATGAAAATTGAAAAAGGTGTAGGAGAATTAGAGGATGTATCATCGTGTTCTGTTAATTTCGTCACGAAAACGATGACGGTAGAAACAGAGAAACAAAACGAGGAACATGTTGTCAAGGAAGCAATGCAACTTGTAAATAAATTAGAACCGCATATTCATGTGAAAGAAGAACAAAAAACGAGAGCGGCAAAAGAAACATTTATACTAGAAGGTTTGGACTGTGCGAACTGCGCGATGAAAATTGAAACAAAAGTAGGCGAAATGTCTGCAGTTACATCGGCATCTGTTGATTTTGTTTCTAAAAAATTAAGAGTAGAGATCGCAAATAAACAAGAGTTAGAGACAACTGTTGCGCATATAAAAGAAGTCGTACAGAAACTAGAACCAGAAGTGAACGTAGTGCGTGAGAAAGAGCAAACAGAACATCATCATAGTCATGATCACGGTGAAGCCAATACGAAAAAAATGATTTGGCGGTTATCGATTGGGGCGATTTTAACCGCTATTGCTGCATTAGTTTCATTGCCGCAAATGATCACAATTCCACTTTTCGTGATTGCTTATATTATTATAGGCGGCGATATTGTTTTACGTGCTGTAAAGAATATTATACGCGGGCAAGTGTTTGATGAAAATTTCTTAATGGCGATTGCAACGCTTGGTGCTTTTGGGACTCAAAATTATTCAGAAGCTGTCGCGGTAATGCTCTTTTATCAAGTAGGTGAACTGTTCCAAAGCATTGCGGTGAATCGTTCCCGTAAGTCGATTAGTTCGTTAATGGATATTAGACCTGATTATGCAAACTTAAAGGTAGGAAATGAAACGAAACAAGTATCGCCAGAAGATGTGCAAATTGGTGATTTCATTATCGTCAAACCGGGTGAAAAAGTACCGTTAGACGGTAAAGTAATAGAAGGAACATCGATGGTAGATACATCGGCGTTAACAGGAGAATCTGTACCTCGTGAAGTAGAAGTCGGCAGTGATGTATTAAGCGGTTTTGTGAATCAAAATGGTGTCTTAACAATTGAAGTGGCGAAAGAGTACAGTGAATCTACTGTTTCAAAAATTTTAGATTTAGTGCAAAACGCAAGTAGTCGTAAAGCACCGACAGAAAACTTTATTACGAAGTTTGCTCGTTATTATACGCCAGCTGTCGTCGCTACAGCTACTATACTAGCTTTTGTTCCACCGCTCATTATAGAGGGGGCAACGTTCTCAGATTGGATTTATAGAGCGCTAGTCTTTCTTGTTATTTCTTGTCCTTGTGCATTGGTTGTTTCGATTCCACTTGGGTTCTTCGGCGGTATTGGCGCAGCATCTAAGAGCGGTATTTTAATAAAGGGCAGTAACTATTTAGAAGCATTAAATGATGTAAAGCATATTGTATTTGATAAAACAGGTACGTTAACAAAAGGTGTATTTAAAGTAACAGATATGCAGCCAAGTGAATTTGTGACGAAAGAAGAATTGTTAGAGTATGCAGCATTTGCAGAAGTATATTCGAATCATCCAATCGCACAGTCCATTCGATCTGTATATGGAAAAGTAGTCAATGAACAGATGATTGAAGATTATAATGAAATTTCTGGTCATGGTACAGTTGTGAAAGTGAACGGAAAAGAAATCTTTGCTGGAAACGCAAAGTTAATGAACAAAGAAAATATTCCATTCCAGCAACCGCAAACGGTTGGAACACTTGTACACGTAGCTGTAGATGGTATGTATGCCGGATACATTGTCATTTCTGATGAAATTAAAGAGGATGCGAAGCAAGCAATTCAATTATTAAAACAACTTGGTGTAAAAAGAACCGTTATGTTAACGGGCGATTCCAAATTAGTCGGAGAAGCAGTTGGAAAGCAACTTGGAATTGATGAAGTCCATGCAGAACTGTTGCCGCAGCAAAAAGTAGAGGAAATTGAAAAGATTGATGCGACAAAACATCCGAAAGAAAAAATTGCGTTCGTTGGAGACGGTATTAACGATACACCTGTATTAGCAAGAGCTGATGTTGGGATCGCGATGGGTGGTTTAGGCTCTGATGCAGCAATTGAAGCAGCTGACATTGTCATCATGACAGATGAGCCTTCGAAAATAGGAGCGGCTATTCAAATTGCAAAACGCACGCGTAGTATTGTATGGCAAAACATCATATTCGCCTTAGGAATAAAAGGAGTAGTTCTTTTATTAGGGGCATTCGGTATTGCAACGATGTGGGAAGCAGTCTTCTCAGATGTTGGGGTAACTTTACTGGCAGTGTTAAATGCGATGCGTGTGCTGCGAATAAAAGATTTGTAAAAGGAGAGAAGCGAGATGCTTCTCTCCTTATTTTTTCATAGAATTTGCAATTTGTTCTCGCACTGTTTGAATATAATTCATTTTATGATTCCAGCATGCTTGGCTTAAATCGACAGGATATTCTTCTGGATTAAGCGTTCGTTTATACTCTTCCCATAAGAAGGATAAGCTGCTCTCTGCATGCTGCTGAATATGAAGGATGTCAGGTGATTCGTAAGTAAGCTGTCCGTCCACAAATATATCATGATGCAGCTCTTTTGCTTCAAAGTTCGTAACAAATTTACTAATATACGTATGAACAGGGTGGAACATTTTTAAGCGTTCTTCTTCCTGCGGTTCTTCTGTTTCTAATGCAATATAATCGCCTTCTGCATGCTGATTGATACGATTGATAATGCGATAAATACGCTTTAATCCTGGAGTTGTAATTTTTTCGGGATTGGACGAAATTTTAATTGTGTCGTTCAATGTACCATTTTCATCTTCAATACAAACTAATTTATAAACAGCGCCGAGTGCTGGCTGTTCAAATGACGTAATCAGTTTTGTTCCAACACCCCATACGTCAATTTTTGCTCCTTGCGATTTTAAATGTAAAATCGTGTATTCATCTAAGTCGCTTGAAGCAATAATTTTTGTATCGGTAAATCCAGCAGCATCTAACATTTTACGCGCTTCTTTCGATAAGTACGCCATATCTCCGCTATCGAGGCGGATGCCATAAAAGTTAATGCGGTCACCAAATTCTTTTGCGACGCGAATCGCATTTGGTACACCAGATTTTAATGTATCGTATGTATCAACGAGAAAAACGCATTTTGTATGTGTTTCTGCATATTTTTTGAAGGCTACATATTCATCGCGATACGCTTGTACAAAGGAATGAGCGTGTGTACCAGCAACAGGAATGCCAAACCGTTTTCCAGCTCGAACGTTACTTGTTGAAGAAAAGCCGCCGATGAATGCTGCTCGCGTTCCCCAAAGTGCTGCATCAAACTCATGAGCGCGGCGTGTACCGAATTCAAGAAGTTCATCATTACCAGCAGCATGTTTCATCCGTGCAGCTTTTGTAGCAATTAATGTTTGGTAGTTCACAATATTTAAAAGGGCAGTTTCAATAATTTGTGCTTCTCCAAGTGGTGCGTCTATACGTAAAAGAGGCTCGTTATGAAAGACAACTTCGCCTTCCTGCATACTGCGAATGGAACCAGTAAACTTCATATTTTGTAAGTAGTGTAAAAAATCTTCTTCAAATTGCAGTTCTTTTAAATAAGCGATATCGCTTTCTGTAAATTGAAAGTTCTTCACATACTCGATAATCTTTTCAAGCCCGGCAAAAATTGCATAACCGTTTTCAAAAGGCAACTTGCGAAAGTATAAATCGAATACTGCCCGGCGGTTATTAATATGATCTTTCCAATATGTATAAGCCATATTAATTTGATATAGGTCTGTGTGTAAGGCGTAGCTATCGTCTTCATAATGTACCATAACGTAAACACCTCCATATTTTGGTTATAGTATACCTCTTTTTTGTAGTTTGTTGCTAAAAAATTACCTATATTATAAATGTAAAAAAGTGAAAATGAAAAATCATTCCGAATCTTTGTATTTATCAATTTATATTTTTGTAAAATTTATGTATTATTAAAGTACTAGGGTATAACTTAGAATGGAGGAGGGAACTATGCAACAAAATCTAGAAAAAATGGGTAAGCAAATTTTTTATAAACGACTCCAACAAAAAATGACACAAGAAGAACTCTGTCAGGGCATTTGTTCCGTCTCATATTTAAGTAAAATTGAAAATGGAAAAATTGAAGCTTCAGAAGAAATATTGCAGTTATTATGTACGAGACTAGAGATTGCAGTGTCGGATTTAAGAGATATTGAAGCTGAGGTGAAAGAAAAGTTAGAGGAGTGGTTAACGGCACTAGTTCAATTAGATAAATATAAAGTTGAAGAGTTATATATAGAACTAGAAGCAGAAATGCAACAAATTGTCGATTTTGAGATTGTAAATTATTATAAATTGTTATATACACGATATTTAATTATGAAGAGAAACGTACCAGTCCTTAAAGCGGAGTTGGAGAAACTAAAAAAAGTTTATAAAAAATACTCTCCATTTCAGCAATTGTTATATAAGTATAGCCAGGCTTTATGCTATTGCCTACAGCATAAATGGCAAGAGGGATTACAGTTTTTAGTTCAGACAGAGCTAATGGCAAAAGAACAAAATTATTATGAAACAGGAATTTATTATAATTTAGCACTAGCATATACTCATTTGGAAGTTCCACATATGGCACTTCATTTTGCGAATATTGCTATGGAGGGATTTCGAAATGAATATAAATTCCGAAATGTAATTAATTGTAAAATCATCATTGCGTTAAGCTATAGTGAGAAAGGGCAGTATGATGAAGCGTTAAAAATTTATGAGAATATACTGCGTGAAGCGGATTCTTTTTCTGAAAAAGATGTGTTGATGGCAATGGTATTAAGTAATATTGGCAATGTACATTATAGAAAGAAAAAGTATGAGGAAGCTAAAAAATACTATACAAAAAGTTTACAATATCAAAAGGAAGATGCTGTAAACTATGTTGATACGTTGTATGAGATGGCGTTGCAATGTATTCACCTTGAACAATTAGAAGAAGCAAAAGAGTGGATTGACAAGGGTATTGCTTCTGCTAAGAAAGATGAAAGAGGTAATACAGAATTGTACTTGCTTCTTATGCTTCGTTATAAGCACTTTACAGAACCAAGTGAATATAAAGTATTTTTAGAAACAGAAGCAATTCCTTTTTTCAAAAATACAGGAAATAAAAAAGAATTAAAGAAAGTATATATAGAACTCGCTGAGTATTTCGAGAATTCTTTGCGATTCAAAGAAAGCAATCATTATTATAAGTTAGCAATTGAAGTTCTTGAAACGATACTGGGGGGATAAAGATGAAAAAAGTAGTAATCGGTACAATTTTAACAATGGTGGCATTAGTTTTTATAGCTCAGTCGCAATACGCGAATAAACCAGATGTTTTTGGACAAGCTGACGACACAGTTGAAACAGTAAATGTATAAGGTAACCATTGGAAATGAGGCTGACTCGAAATGCCGTTACAAAACGGCTTTTCGAGTCAGCTTTTCTTTTGTATTCTTGTTTTTAAATTGTTCATCAAAACTTGAGAAATAAAATATAGAAATATTTAGATCATTATAATATCTCGCGTGATAACCATGTGAATGTGAAGTATGTAAATCGTATGGAGTAACTGAAAACCCCTTTGTTCTGCTAAAAAGGGGTTTTTAAATAATTGTTTTGCAAAATTCGTCAAAACTTGAGAAAGAAATTATTTTAATTTTCAGTATTCTAATAGTGGAAACTTAATGCTACTATAAATCTACTCTCTTAAAAAAAATTGTTAGGGGGAAGAGAAGATGAAGAAAAAGAGTTTAGCGTTTGTGTTAGCAACTGGAATGGCAGTGACTGCGTTTGGGGGGACAAGCTCTGCCTTTGCAGATTCAAAGAATGTACTCTCTACAAAGAAATACAATGAGACGGTACAGTCTCCAGAGTTTGTATCGGGTGATTTAACAGGTGCATCTGGGAAAAAAGCAGAATCTGTTGTGTTTGACTACTTAAATTCTGCGAAAAAAGATTATAAACTAGGGGAAAAAAGTGCAGAAGAATCCTTTAAAGTGCAACAAGTTGTAAAAGATCCTGTAGGGGAAACAACAGTTGTACGCACGCAACAAATGTATGAAGGTGTGCCTGTATGGGGGTCTACTCAACTAGCGCACATTGGAAAAGATGGTGCATTAAAAGTTGTATCAGGAACTGTTGCTCCTGATTTAGATAAGAAAGAGAAGCTGAAAAATAAAAATAAAATTGATGGTAAACAAGCAATTGCAGCTGCCCAAAAAGATTTAGGATTGAATCCAAAATATGAAGTAGAGCCGTCAGCGGACTTATATGTATATCAAAATGGTGAGGAAGCAACATACGCATATGTTGTAAAATTAAATTTCTTAGATCCAAAGCCAGGAAACTATTATTATTTCATTGAAGCAGATAATGGGAAAGTATTGAATAAATACAATACAATTCATAATGCGAATGTGGATAATAAAGCACCAGTTAAACCTGTAACAGGAACAAATAAAGTTGGAACAGGTAAAGGGGTATTAGGCGATACAAAGTCTATTAATACAACATTATCTGGATCTAGCTATTATTTACAAGACAATACACGCGGTGCAACCATTTACACATACGATGCGAAAAATCGTACGACTCTTCCAGGAACGTTATGGTTAGATGCAGATAATATTTTTAATGCTAGTCGTGATGCAGCTGCAGTGGATGCACATTATTATGCAGGGGTAACGTACGATTATTATAAGAATACGTTTAATCGCAATTCTTATAACAATGCTGGTGCAGCGTTAAAATCAACGGTTCATTATGGAAGTAATTATAACAATGCCTTCTGGAATGGAACACAAATGGTATATGGAGATGGAGATGGATACACATTTTCTCCGTTATCTGGCAGTTTAGATGTAATTGGGCATGAATTAACACATGCTGTGACAGAAACAAGTTCTAATCTTATTTATCAAAATGAGTCTGGAGCATTAAATGAGGCAATTTCTGATATTTTTGGAACATTAGTAGAATACTATGATAACCGTAATCCAGATTGGGAAATCGGAGAAGATATTTATACGCCTGGTACAGCTGGGGATGCTCTTCGTTCGATGAGCGATCCAACAAAATATGGTGATCCAGATCATTATTCTAAACGTTATACAGGAACAAGTGATAATGGCGGTGTTCATACGAATAGCGGTATTATCAATAAAGCTGCCTACTTATTAGGAAATGGCGGTACACATTATGGTGTAACAGTGAATGGTATTGGCAAAGAGAAAGTAGGAGCAATCTACTATCGTGCAAATACACTTTATTTCACGCAATCGACAACATTTAGCCAAGCGCGTGCTGGTTTAGTACAAGCAGCTGCAGATTTATACGGTGCAAATTCAACTGAAGTAACAGCTGTGAAGCAATCATATGACGCAGTTGGTGTGAATTAGGTATCACTCCCCTTTATATAGTGAAAAAGGAGCATATGCTCCTTTTTTCATTTTTTCTTCCATGTTTTCCACAAATAAAACAAACCAGCACAACCAGCAATTGTAATAATCCACTTTGCTTCATTTGTTCCGTTCATAACTTGATAGGTGGAATATACTTCAATCAGTAACGCCGGTATTTTTCCAAGAGTACTAGCGATGCTAAAGGTTAATATAGACATCGTTCCAAGGGCTGCAAATAGCGTTACGATGCCAGATGGAATAAAAGGAATGAGGCGAAACGATAAAACGAGAAAGAATGCTTCTTTTCCTTGTACATAAAGAAGTTGCCCTACTTTTGGATAATTATCTATATTTTTTTGAGCAGCTTTTTGAAAACCAAGCCGATATAAATAAAAGGAGATAATCGCTCCTAATGCTTCGCCGGCAATGGAGATGAGTGTTCCTGTTGTTACTCCAAATAATGAAATGTTAATCGCAGTCAAAAACACACTAGGAATAATAGCGGCTAGGCTAATAAGAATATTGAATAAGATGCTAAGTGGGATTGCCATTGTTTGATGCTCTATAAGAAAAGAATGGATCGTTTCTGCCATATCAATTAGTTTTCCTTTGCTTTTATATATGTAAATCTAAGTTCAAAAACGAAATACCCCCTTTTTTAGGTAGACGAGAGCGTCTGGCCATGCATAGAATCGGTCAGGGCCTTTTTCTGCCACATGCGAAGTTCAAACAAAGGGAGCATGTTGTATTCTGTATAACAGCGACATACATGCCGAAAAATTAAAATGGATTTATTCCGCTATTTGCGGGCTTTCCATCAGTGGGGGATGATGAACCTACACTAATGGAAGTTTTACTTTATATAGCATTACATCATAGTTTTTATAGTAAGACAACAGATTTGTGGAAGGTTATAGATTTTTTTGCAGAATAAGTAATATTTTTCATAGAAAGAATGACCAGGAGATATATGATAGAATTGACTTTTTCTAAAGATAATACAATAATCATGAAAGAGGTGATACGATGAAAAAATTATGGAATGTTGTTATAAGCGTAATGCTTATGATGATACTTATATTAAGTGGATGTTCAAGTCAAGCGAAGCCGAAAGATAATCAGGCGGCATCAGCTATAAACGTTAGTGACAAAATTTTAGATGAAATGGAAGGACCACCGAAAAATGGTCATACGTTAGAACGTCACGTTGGAAAAACAGATGAGCAGTTGAAAGAACGATTACGTACAGATAATGTATCTGCTGCAAGTACATATTATGATAAGGAAACGGCAACAAAGGCGGTAAAAGATACGATAAAGCAGCACGAAAAAGAAATTGAAAAATGGTTGAAAGAATCGAAGGAAAACCGCCTTGTATTGAATACGAAGCATAACTTTGCAGTTGGAAAAACGGTATTAAAAAAGGATATGCGTGTAAAGGATGGACTTCGGAATACAGTGACTGTATTGCAGAGAGATAAAGGAAGCCAGCTCGGTTTTAAAATTGTTACTTCTTATCCTTCTGAGAAATAAGAAAGGCGGGGAATTTATGTATTCAACATTTCAATATTTTCTTAGAGCGTATTGTACATTAAGTATATATGAAGAAGAAATGGCTCAACTTATGCAACAATTTAAAGAGCAGGAAGAACAAGAAACGCAGGAAAAGTTGCTACAAGAACTTGTTCAAATAGAGCAAAGAGCAGATTGGGAGAAAGTACAGCAAGAAGTTGAACAATATGGAAATCGTATGTGGACAATAGAAGAAGCAAAAGGGCATATCGGTAATTTTGTTTCTATAATACAAAACAAAAAGGCGTGAATCATGACGCCTTTTTGTATGTGCTTTTTGAAATTTGACCGCTGGAAAGCACTTGCCCATTTTGGGTTACTTTTTTATAGGTTACAGCCACAATGCTTTTATCAGTTTCACTGATTACTTTTGAAGAAACCTCTACATCTTTACCTGTATTTGTACCGAAAATACGAGTAGTTACACTACTGCCATTTGTAAATGCTTGAATATAAATATATTTACCCGTATTATTTTTGAATTTCAAATCAGGACCATAGTCAGCAACCGCTGCATCTTGACCAAGAGGTAAGTAATGAACCGGTAAAGAGTGGTTACTTCGCGCGACAACTCCTAAATCAGCTCGTAATATGGCACCATATAATGTGCTGCTTACTTGGCAAACACCGCCCCCAGCACTTTGTTCTACTTTTCCGTTTACATATACAGCAGCCGATTTATAACCATGTGCAGCATCCGTTACACCAACGCGACCGTTAAAACTAAATGTCTCATCAGGTGCCACGAACACTCCTGTTAATGTATTCACAGCGCGTTGTACATTAAATGATTGACTTGAGTTTCGTCCAGCCATCGGAGTTGAATATTCAGCGATTACTTCTTGAATCCCCATATTTTTTACATCTTCTGTTGAGCGTTCTGGTTTCACAGCTGTCATTGGAACTTGGATATCTTGCTTATTTGTTGTAATGGCTTCTGTTGTGAGAGCTTTTAATTTCTCTTTATCAACTTTTTCGCCATCTTTACTTTCGCTAATATTAATGGTTGTTCCAGAGATAGATAAGTCGGCATTAACAGGCTCTACTAAGGAATCATTATATTTTTCCTTAATAAACGTATCATATTTTGCGGTGTTTATAGAAGGCTCTAACTTATAATCGCGTTTTAACTCACCTGTTTCAGCTTGTTTTCGCATGTTATAACGATTAGAAATATTGCCTTTTTGTTCCTTGAAAATTTTATCTGTAACATCCGTACCGTTATATTCAACCCCTAATTCCTGCCAAGTATATGTCTGTTTGTCATCCTGCAGGGCATAGTTCACAGATTTTTTATTTAATTCATCAACTTTTTGTTGAATGATCTTTTGAACATCTTCATTCGTTTTGCCGTCTATGGAAACACCTTCGAATGTTGTGTGAGGTAAAACGTATGTATCTAATTGATGATTTAATTTGGAAACATATTGATAAGCGCTAACACCACCAATACAAAGAACGATTCCACCTGCAATTGCAGAACCAATAATTAAATTGCGTAATTTCATTCATTTCCCTCCGAAAAGAAATTTTTAAGATAAGTATTATTTCTAACATATAAATGATAAAAGCAGTAATTCTTATACATTAGTATACTATTAATTTTATTGCGTGTGTAACATTTTGATAAAAAACGTTACATTTTCGTAATATAATTTCCTGTAATTAGAATGTTTATGCAGAAATTTCATTTTTATCCCGCTATTCGT
>NZ_JBALLY010000036.1:0-17003 GCF_036963045.1 Bacillus sp. JJ864
TTTAAGTTGTAATTATATAATTAACAATTCATCTTCTTGCAATCTACCAATCTCTTCTTTTTTCCATTCAAGATGCTTTTTCCCGCATAGAACGAGCGAATGTTGTTCCATCTATCTCCCACCCTTTAATAACTCTGGCTCTCTACAATTAATCTCTTATTCGGTTAAAAAGTTCATCGAATTTATCTACTTTTTACTTTCTATTAACTTAATTCTTTTTTAATAAGTGCATACCATTTCGCATATGATATAGCTCGTATTCTCTCTGAAATCTACAGCAAATGAGATTTCACTCCGCTTAACTTCCATTATATTACTCTTCATCCGTTTATTTCAATTTCAAAAATTAATACTTTTTTTATGACATTATATATACATTCCGAACACACAAAAAAATAACCACACCCTTACGATGTAGTCATTTCCATACTAACTTACCTTCTTTAAATTAAATGCTGGCTTTTTCACTGTTCCTTTTTTCACAACATATAAGCCAGCGAAAATTACAAATCCACCGAACAACTGCATAATATTTACTTGTTCGCCTATCGTTACAGCCGCAAATATTACAGCAAATAACGGAACAAGATACATATAAACCATTACTTTTGTTGAACCAATTTTACTAATTCCAACGTACCACATTGCAAGTCCAAAAACTGTTGCAAAAACGATAGAGTATCCTAATGATCCCCAGCTTAACATGTCAGTTGTCCATGTTAACGAGTCAACATTTATAAAGCAGTATATAACAAGCGGCACAATTCCTAACAAAGTCGACCAAGCTGTTACTCGCATCGCGGAATATTTCGTAATAAGCGGCTGAGCTAAAATTGGATACCAGCCCCACGCAATTGACGCAACTAACCCAATTATATTTCCAATCCATGCGTATTCATATGTAGACTGATTTGTGTTCCCAGTTAATAACACAAGTGCTGCTCCGCCAAAAGAAAGTAACGATCCGATTTGTATTTTTAGAGAAAAGCGTTCTTGTTTATGTAATACCGCTAAAATCCCCGTAAAGATCGGTGACATTGCAATTAATAATGAAGCATTCGTCGCAGATGTATATTTTACTGAAAGCATAAATAGTGTCTGATATATAGTTGTCCCAACAATACCAACCATTAATAGTCTGAGCCAGTCTTTCTTCTCTATTCGTAACGAACGTTCCATAAAATAAGTAATCAGCAATAAAACTGGAGATGCAATTAAAAAGCGCATACTATTAAATTGAACGGACGACATATATGCCACCCCATATTTTCCTATCGTATAGTTTGCTCCCCATACTAACGCAACTAACATCAGGAGCAATTCCATTTGTCTTTGTTTCATCAATACCTCTCCTTCCCTTATTTAGCATAGTAAAATTGGCCCGATATAACACCATCCAATTGGCTGTTTTTTTACCCAGCCAATTTGCTATAATGGTGATAATGAGTGAACAAGGAGACGTTACAAATGAAATGGACATTAGATACTGATAGTAAAATCCCAATCTATCAACAAGTTGTTGATTATATTGAAAGACGTATTATGTATGGAGAGCTTCCACCAGGAAGTTTTCTTCCGTCAGAACGCAAGCTAGCAGAGCAGCTCCAGGTGAATCGAAGTACAATTACAACAGCTTATAATGAACTACGTGCAATGGGAATTGTTGAAAGTACAACGGGAAAAGGGACGCGTGTAAGTACACATATGTGGGGCGTATCTCCAAAGTTCACACCAAATTGGAGAGGGTTTGTAGAGGGCGGAACATTTTTGCCTAACTTACCGTTCCTTCGCTACATTCGTGAGCAAGTACAGCAAAATGACAATATCATTGATTTTGCAAACGGGGAACTTGGATGTGATTTGTTCCCGCATCAGCAATTACAAACGATATTACGCGAACAACCATTAACACAATCATTAAGTTATGATCATCCGCAAGGCTATCTTCCTTTACGACAAGCTGTATCTATATATATGAAGGAGCACTTACAAATTGATGCAACTGAACAATCCATTATGATTACTTCCGGGGCCCAACAAGCACTACATCTTATTGTCCAATGTTTATTAAATCCAGGTGATGCGGTAGCATTTGAAAGTCCATCACATTGCTATTCCTTACCTCTTTTCCAATCGGCAGGCATTCGAATTTTCCCATTACCTGTTGATGAACATGGGATTCACCCAGATGATGTATATGAGCTGTATCGAAAACATCGGATTAAAATGATTTTCTTAAATCCAAATTATCAAAATCCGACTGGAACTCTCCTTCATCCGAAAAGAAGAGAAACTCTTTTATCTCTATGCGCAGACTTACGCATTCCTATAGTTGAAGATGATCCGTCTAGTTTACTAACATTAGAAGAGAAAGAACAGGTATGTTCAACTTTAAAATCAATTGATACAAACGGAACAGTTATTTATGTTCATTCTTTATCCAAAATGATAGCACCAGGATTACGAATTGGCTGGCTCGTTGCTCCGCAATCTGTTGTTGAACGCTTATCAGATGCACGGCATCAAATGGAATTAGGCTTAAGTATTTTTCCGCAATGGCTTATGCAGCAATTTTTTGAAACCGTTCCGTTCGAAACACATTTACAGCAATTACGGTCTGAATTAATCCAAAAAAGAAATGTTCTAGCAAATGCACTGCAACATTCTCTCAAAGAAGAACTCTCATTTTCTATGCCAACAGGTGGAATTTATATATGGGGCAAATTGCATCAACCGATTAATGAAAAACAGCTGATTATGCTAAGTTTAAAACAACAAGTTGCTTTTATGCCCGGCAGTATTTTTGGCGCAAAAGATGGTTATATTCGTCTATCGTATGGAAAAGTAGATATAAACCACATTGCTGAAGGAGTTTCTCGCCTACAACAGGCGATTAAGTTGTCTCATACATGAAATTATTTCTGACATCTCTCTAAGCAACTACTAGCAAGTCAACTACCCACCACTTAAACGCTAACACGTTTTGAAGTGGGGGCTTGAAACAAGCCTTGGTTGTCTAGCCTCAGTCTTTTGTGGACTCCGTTCGTAGGTTGCATACCCAAGAATGATTCCCTAGTTCTTGGCTCTATGGTGGCTCTGTAACAGTTCTGATTGGGAAGGAACGGTCAACCACATGCCTTCTTGTATAAGAAGTTGCCAACACCTACAAACATTGGCGAAGGGAAACAAACTCTTAGGAGGGACAAAACATGCGTGTATTTGTCAAGAATTTAAGAGGAGAACCGCTTATGCCTTGTAGTCATCGAAAGGCACGAATTCTTCTCAAACAAGGAAAAGCAAAGATTCTTGGATACACTCCGTTTACAATTCAATTACAATATGTCACAGGTGAAGCGGTGCAACCCGTAACAATCGGTATTGACAGCGGAGCAAAGCATATCGGCATTGCGATTACCACTGAAGACAAAGTTCTAGCAAAAGGAACCACCCAGTTGCGTCAGGACGTCAAAGAAAATCTCACACTAAGAGCTGCATTACGTAGAGGTAGAAGACAACGAAAAACAAGGTATCGAAAAGCACGTTTTCTCAATCGAAAAAAGAAAGAAGGATGGTTGCCGCCATCGATTCAAAGTAGAGTGGATAACCAAATTCATTGGATTGAAACATTCAAGTCATTGTTACCTTCGCCAAAAGTGATTGTCGAAGTAGGGAAATTTGATGCACAAAAGCTAAAAAATCCCGATATACAAGGAATCGAATACCAACAAGGAGATGCTTTTGGCTTTTGGAATACGAGATATTATGTATTCGCAAGAGACAATTACACCTGTCAAATTTGTAAGATGAAAGGTGGCATTTTGCATACGCATCATATCATCGAACGCTGCAATGGT
This sequence comes from Bacillus sp. JJ864, assembly GCF_036963045.1. NCBI lineage: Bacteria > Bacillati > Bacillota > Bacilli > Caryophanales > Bacillaceae > Bacillus > Bacillus sp. JJ864. The sequence continues at coordinate 3,855 of NZ_JBALLY010000036.1, forward strand.
GGTTCAGATATGGCAGATAATCTTGTAACAGTACATGATGAATGCCATCAAAAATTTCATCAAGGGAAACTAAAACACACTTTCAAGAAACCAAAACAATATAAAGAGACTGCTTTTATGAATATATTGCGGTTACAAATCATGAATCATTTAGATTGTGACATTACGTATGGCAGTTACACCACGCTAAAACGAAAAGAGTTAGGTTTATCCAAAACACATATAAACGACGCAATTGCGATTACCAATCCAACACAAATACAAGAATATGATCAAAGCGGCGAATTTTGCATCAAGCAATTTAGAAAGAAAAAACGTTCCCTGCATGAAGCAACCACAAGAAAAGGGAGAAAAACGAAAAATACAAGTGCAAAACGGAACAAGAAAAATACACCGCATGCAGATGGAATCTATTTAGGTGATAAAGTGAAAGTATTTGGACAAGTAGGATTTGTGGCAGGGTTTACAGGGAAAATGGTATACGTACAAGATATACATGGACACTATATACAAAATCCTGCTAAATCCTATAAGCAAGTGAAGGTATCGGATATAGAACCTATACACCATACGAACAATTGGCAGTTCTTACAAATCAGTTAGGCTATGCCTAACTGAAATTCATTCCAACCTTACCGCTGGGCTCTTGCACGTCACATGCTTGAAGATGAGGACTTCTTTCGGAAATACGTTAAACACATGTAATTTATTTATATCGGACAATTTAATTTTGTTCCTTTTCACATTACTCAGAAGTACAGTTGGTTTCTATACTTCTGAGTATTTTTCATTCACCTTAGTTCTTCCTAAAATATGTACATACCATTCCATATATGATATACACTCTTATGCTCCTTATCTCCCTGAAACTCTACAGCAAATGGAAGTTCACCGTAATTATTTAATTGATCCTGAACTATACCATTTCCTATCGGTTCACAAAATTGAATGGTTATTTTTCCGAGAGAAAAACCTTGAACTACCGCATTCCACTCCTTATTTACTTTTGGAGGACTCATTTCTATTTGTAGTAACTCTTTCCATCGTTTGCTTGTTTCATTTACATTATTAACAGCATAGAACACTGTTTTCATTCCCATTACATGATTGTCGTGAGATGAAATCACCCCTTTTTTCTGTAAATCATCCCTTCTTTTTGCATCCGATTCGCTCCACTCAATGAAAAATGGAAATCTAGGACCTTCTTCTTCTTGTTCAATAAACAGCATTTTCCATCTCAAGAGTGTTCCGTCATCCCTCATACGTTTCCCTTCCAATGGACCGTTTATATGAAAACCTTTTTCTATCAGTTTCTCAGCAAACTCCTCCATATGTTCAGTCCGCAGTGCAATTTGAAGCAATCCCTCTCCTGTTTTCAACTTATGAACAACTTGCCTAATAAGTGGATTCTCTGTTTGGTTTGCTGCCTCTTGATATTGCACTGCTAAAAACTCAATATATGCTAAATCGAAATAACATAAACTATTATGTGTCCCCCAGTTCGTATGCTCTCCCCCTTGAACGACATGAAATCCATGTATTTTCATTTGATTTATCGCCTCAGCTGGAGAACAATAAACTACATGGACAAGATGATCAAACTGGAACATCTCCTCACCACCATTCCCTTTTCCATTAAGTGTATAATTTTTCAATTATTCTTTTCAATTCTAAAATTAACTTAATAACAAGTTTTAATATAAATACGTATTTTTGTCGAAAAATATTATTCTGAATTTTCTATTAATTTGAAGGGATTTTTGAAACGCGATGCGAAACCATTGTATAACCTTTTTTATCAAAGGATTGCTTTATACATATTTTTTAGGACCGGGATGAATTTTGAAAGCGCTTTTCTAAAATAGCCATTTTTTTCTACAAAAAAATCCTTGCAATATTTTCAGAAAATCATTACAATTGCCATATATTAAAAATTATAGTAATAGAAAAATCCTCATCAATCCGATGAGGTAGAGGTTGCGACTTTTATTAGTAATCTAGACGAGACGCGGAGAACGTCAATAACTCTAGCTGAAAGGAAAAGTTGCCGAAGTTTATACTTCTTCTCTGGAAGTATATGCTGGGGCTGTTTTCAAATAGGAACAGAACTGTCACGTTTACAAAATTACCGCGTAAACGTGGGGCGCTATCTTAACGGAAGGTATGATGGGGTGGCTATTTTTGAATTGCTCCGCTAAAGTCCTTTGGCGGTTTTTTTAATTCCCCCCGCTCCTTCCTATCTTACTAGAAAAGGAGTGTTAAACATGAACGGCGCAACTACTAACGTTACCTCTACAACTACAAATCAATCTGCTCAATCAAATAATGAACTACGACGCGGATTGAAATCTCGCCATCTTACAATGATTTCACTTGGTGGTACAATTGGTACAGGTTTATTCCTAGCAAGCGGTGGTGTTGTCCACACAGCTGGTCCTGGTGGTGCTCTCGTCGCCTACGCTGCAATTGGTATTATGGTATATTTTTTAATGACAAGCTTAGCTGAATTAGCATCCTACATGCCTGTAGCAGGATCATTTAGCACCTATGCAACAAGATTTGTTGACCCATCTCTTGGATTCGCATTAGGTTGGAACTACTGGTATAACTGGGCCATTACAATTGCTGCTGAACTCTCTGCAGTTACTTTAATTATGAAGTTTTGGTTTCCAAATACGCCTTCCCTACTTTGGAGTGGAATTTGTTTAGCTATTATGTTCCTTTTAAATTATTTATCTGTTAAAGGCTTTGGAGAAGCAGAATATTGGTTTGCACTTATTAAAGTTGTAACTGTTATCGCTTTTTTAATCGTCGGATTTCTTATGATTTTCGGTATTATGGGCGGAGAGCCTGTCGGTTTTAAAAACTTCACAGTTGCAGATGCACCGTTTAACGGCGGCTTCATGGCAATCATCGGTGTGTTTATGGCAGCTGGATTCTCGTTCCAAGGAACAGAATTATTAGGAGTTGCGGCCGGTGAAACTGAAGATCCACAACGCAACATTCCAAAAGCAATTCGCAGCATCTTTTGGCGAATTCTATTGTTCTATATTTTTGCGATTCTCGTAATTGGTTTATTAATCCCGTATACAAACGAAAACCTGGCAGCAAGCGATGTAACAGTAAGTCCATTTACACTTATATTCGATAAAGCAGGCATTGCCTTTGCAGCATCAGTAATGAACGCTGTTATTTTAACCGCTGTTTTATCTGCTGGTAACTCTGGTATGTATGCATCAGCACGTATGCTTTGGGATTTAGCAAACCAAGGTAAAGCACCGAAATTTTTAGGGGAATTAAATAGTCGTGGTGTACCTGTAAATGCGTTGCTTGCAACATCATTAGTTGGATCTGCTGCTTTCTTAGCTTCTTTATTCGGTGATGGCGTTGTCTATGTATGGCTATTAAATGCCTCTGGTATGTCAGGATTCATCGCTTGGATCGGAATTGCCATCAGTCACTATCGTTTCCGCAAAGCATACATTGCACAAGGAAAAGACTTAAATGACTTACCTTATAAAGCAAAATGGTTCCCATTCGGCCCTATCTTTGCATTTGTATTATGCTTAATCGTTGTCCTTGGTCAAAACTACGGTGCATTTATGGGAGAATCTATTGATTGGAACGGTGTACTCATTTCATATATCGGCTTACCTCTTTTCTTAGTACTTTGGTTAGGTTATAAATTTACAAAGAAAACAAAAGTCATTCCATTAGATAAATGTGAGCTTTAACAATAAACCTATCAACTCTAGTTGATAGGTTTTCTTATGTGTTTAGATAAACTTCTCGTGAATAAAATATACATCTTTATTTCTTCGCTTCTCTCCTTATTCTGTATATCAAACACGTTTACAGCATATATTTGTAAAAGCGTACTTATACACTCTATCTATATTGTACATAGAATAATAAGAAAGGAGCATAGTTTGTGGAATCACAATCTGCGAAGAAAACTGAGCATAGAACTATACCGCACCCTATAAGAGATGATGGCGCTGGCGCGACCGATTTTGGGCCCCGGGACATCATGCGAGATATTGAGAACCCCGACATGTTCGTTCCACCGGTTACCGATGCCGGAACAATCCCTAATTTAAAGTTCTCTTTTTCCGACACAAATATGCAGTTAAATCACGGCGGTTGGTCACGGCAAGTAACAATTCGAGAACTCCCGATTGCAACCACGCTTGCGGGGGTAAACATGCGTCTGACCCCTGGTGGTGTACGTGAATTACATTGGCATAAGCAAGCTGAGTGGGCCTACATGATTCTAGGACGGGCACGAATTACTTCGGTCGACCAGGACGGGCGGAATTTTATAGCCGATGTCGGCGCAGGGGATTTGTGGTACTTTCCATCCGGAATTCCACACTCGATTCAAGGACTGGAGGAGGGTTGTGAATTTCTACTCGTGTTCGACGATGGCAGCTTCTCCGATTTCGATACCTTCTCTATTACTGATTGGTTTGCCCACACACCAAGGGACGTGCTGGCTGCGAATTTCGGTGTACCCGAAACCGCCGTTTCTCATATCCCTAAAAAACAGCGCTACATTTTTCAGGCTAAGGTGCCTGGATCACTGGAGAGTCAGAAGATTTCAGACCCTTACGGTACGGTGCCGAAAAGCTTCACACATCAGCTGCTCGCACAAGATCCGATTGTAACTCCGGGCGGGACGGTACGTATAGTTGATTCCACCAACTTCCCCATTTCAGAAACTATTGCGGCAGCGTTGGTTGAAATCAAGCCAGGCGGAATGAGAGAAATGCATTGGCATCCGAATAACGATGAGTGGCAATATTATCTCTCTGGAACTGGACGCATGACGGTATTTGCTGCGAATGGCACAGCACGAACTTTTAATTACCGTGCTGGCGATGTAGGCTATGTACCGTTCGCTATGGGACATTACATCCAAAACACCGGCCAGCAAAGCCTATGGTTTCTGGAGATGTTCAAGAGTAATCGCTTTTCTGACGTGTCGTTGAACCAATGGATGGCTCTGACTCCAAAAGAACTAGTAGAGGAACATTTGCATATAGGGCCAGAATTGATGAATGCATTACGCAAGGAGAAATGGCCTGTCGTCAAATAGATGATTGTACGTTCTTTCATTAACTATTAATTTTAATGAACACTAATTTGTAAACATCCTCTTTCAAGAAACAATCTGAAGGAGAATGCTTACATTTTTTGTGTTAATTTTATCCAAAAATAAGTAGCTGTTTCAAAGTGTTTTTGTTAAAATGGGATTTTAGGAAAAGGACGTGATTATATGTATATTCGTGTTACAAATATAGCACAAGAAAAACTGCTACAAAACGAAGATAAAATTATTATTAGAATAAAAGGAAGTATCGGAAATACTTGTACTGTCTATGTAAATATAGATTTAATCGTTGATGAATACAATGCAAATGATGTCGTATTTGAAGATGAAAAGCTCGTAATTCAAATGGACGATTTTACAAAAGATTACATCGGAGATACTATGACGCTTGACTACAATACAGGGTTTAAAATCACAACACCAAGTGAAACGATTGTTTATGGATTATCACTGAAAAAATAGTGCTTTTTAATACAAAACAAACAACGCATAGAAAAAGCAATGCGTTGTTTGTTTTTATTTTATCCTTTTAGAACCAAATCAGCATGTTTGTCAGGAGCTTCCGTATTGATATAAAATTCTTCAGCTTTCCAATATCTATTTTCAAATTTCGCAATGTTCTTTTGAGTATCTTTACTTTCACGAAGAAACCTCATACTTCTTGGACAATCTAGATATACGACATAATCATAGAAGCTTCTCCACTCTTTTCGCTGAAGAAAAACGCCTTCTACTATGATAACTGAAGCATTAGAAAGCTGTATTTCCTGCTGACTATGTATGTCAGATTCATCATCATAAACAGGAAGAGTGAGATGGTTAGAGGATTTTAGTTTACTGAAAAAATGTTGACTTAACCAATTCGTATCCCATTGTAATTTATAGTACTCATACCACTCCTCATTTCCCGTATTGTAACGCTTTTCACGTTCAACAATATAATCATCAATATGAAAAACTTGAAACGGGATGTTCTTCTCTTTCATATTTTGACTAAGTTTATTCACGAGCGTTGTTTTGCCAGAACGACTTAAGCCATCTATCCCTAAAATAAACCGATTTCCACTGTTGGCATTTTTAATTATTTCTAGTAATATTCTTTCGTTCTCCCCCAAACTGCTCTCCCCTTTGCAACAAATCTCCTTTTTTTGAAACTACGATAGTTTTTTTACGCGATTTAAACATATACGATATTTTCCTTAACATTTAATAACTCAAGCTATTCTTTGTCCGCTAAAATCCCCTTCGCAAAACTCCCGATTGTTTCATGAAACACATAATCAAAATATTGTTCTTGTCCTGTTTGTTCATTATTAACAAGTATTGTTGTTGCTCCTATTTCTCGTTTTGCGATTTGCGGAAAGGATGCTACAGGCTGTACTTTCAATGACGTTCCCATCACAAGCAATACATCCGTTTCATATAATCTTTCAACTGCCATTTGAAATTGCGGCAATGTATCCCCATATAACACAACATCTGGATTCAAAATGAAATTACACTTTTCACAGCGCGGCACTTCATGTTCAATCATATATTGTAAGTTGTATTGTACACGGCATTTCGGACAATGAGCAGATTGAAGCGTACCATGTAAATTAATAACCCGTGTACTCCCGCTCAATTGATGAAGGCCATCAATATTTTGTGTTAACACTACAATATCTTTTCCCGCCTGCTCTAATTGCGCAAGAAACGTATGTCCTTCATTCGGTTTATATTGATGAAATGTATCAATTTGAAAAATTGCTTTATAATGTTTCCAAAATTCTTTCGGATTTCGATTATAATATCCTCTTGATAAATACATTTCTACCTTTGCATCTGCGTACAAACCATTTGCTGATCGAAAGTCTGGAATTCCACTCTCTGTACTTGCACCCGCTCCGGTTAACACTGTAATTTTCTTGGCACTTTTAATAATAGAACGCACTTCTCCATAATGCTGCACAACATTCACCTCTATGTATCATTCTTTTTACATTATAACAGGCATTCATAAAAACTTGGAAATATTTCCTTGCTAATTTATCTCAGCTACTTCTTAAATTTCGGTTGCACATTTTCAAGATTAAAATAAAAGAAGGGATCAAAACGAAAAATGAGTTTTGATCCCTTCCAAAAGCGATTATAGTACTCTAGCATGCTGCAATGGCCAAAATATTGCTGAACCTTTCCCTACAATTTGTTCTTCAGAAACAAATCCAAATGCTCGGCTATCTTTAGATACTTGACGATTATCTCCTAGTACAAATACAGAACCTTCTGGAACAGTTTTCTTCCCTGTTATCCCTTCTAATGTAAAATCAGGAGTTAACACCTCTCCAGATATCTGCTTTTTATATTCATCTAAATATGGTTCAGTAACTGCTTTACCATTTACATATAAAACATCGTGTTTATATTCGATTGTGTCTCCCGGTAATCCAATTACTCGTTTCACTAAATCATGACCTTCATTCCCATGAAAAACGATAATTTCAAAACGATCTAATCCTTGTATACTATAGCCAATTTTATTTACAACCATTCTCTCATTGTTTTCTAGCGTTGGCATCATAGATTCACCTTGCACAAGCGATGGTGTAAATAAAAATGCCCGACAAACAAATGCAATAATTAAAGCTAAAGCAATGCTTTTAACCCATGACATAATCTCACTCTTTTTCATCTATCCCCTATCTCCTTTAACAACTAGTCATTTTTGCGATTTCTTGTACATTTTGAACAACAATTTCACCAAAGCACGATTTTTCCTCTCTCACCGCTGTACCTACGTGAGCCTGCGTAATCCCTGTTTCATGTAGTAATTGTTGTATATTCTCTTTCGTGACGCCACTACCAACAATCATTTCTATTTGCCCTTCACTTGCTTCGTGCATTTGGCGCAAGACCGAAATGTTATCTTCTATTTTCCCTTGTCCGCCAGATGTTAAAATATGTGTGACTTTCTTAAACTTCCGCAATAATTTGATAGCCTCTACTAAATCCGCCATTTCATCAATTGCACGGTGAAACGTCACATTCACTCCCTCTGCTACTTCTAATAATTTTGCTAACTTTTCTTCATCAATTTCATTCTTTTCATTTAAAACGCCTAATACAACACCAGTTGCACCAAGCTCTTTTGCCACTCGAATATCTTCTCTCATTAATTTTATTTCTTCATAAGAATATACGAAAGACTTGGCATGAGGACGAATCATTACATGCACCGGAATAGAAACAGCAGCTATCGCGTTTTTTATTAACGCATAGCTCGGTGTAAGTCCACCTTCTGTAAAAGCTGTAATTAATTCGATTCGTTTCCCACCGCCACGCTCAATCCGTTTGGCATCTTCTAAACATGTTGCGATGACTTCTAGCATTTGTTAACTCCCTTTTGTACATTGTCCATTTTTATTATATACGAAAAAGGAAAGTAGTACCTATTTTTTAACATCAAAATCTTGCAAGGCATGTTGTGCTAATAGCGAAATTGTCATATCATCCATTGGAGGATTATGAAGGCCAGCGCGTACATGTAAATAATAACGGTGTAATGGATTTTTTTCAGATAAACTCCTTGCTCCAACGATACGCATCGCCTTATCTACAATAGAAATCGCTGCATTTGTCACCGTATATTTCACAGCTGCCATTTCGGCTTGCATACACTGTTTATTTTCTTCTTCATAGCGTTTTGCAACACTATATAAAAAAGTACGAGCTTGCATCATCTCTAATTCTATTTCTCCTATTAACCTTTGCACATTTGGTACCATCGCTATCGGCCCTTTCAAACTATTTGGTTGATATGTTGCAGCAAATTGCAAAGCATACCGCCGCGCCGCCTCTGCAATTCCGAGATAACAAGCTGGAATGTGCAAAAGCCACCCTCTTCTCTTTTCTGTACTACGCGGTGAAATTTTCTCAACAAAATATTTATATGGAACTGCTACTTGTTCTAAAATCAAATCATGACTTGCTGTACCTCGCATAGCTACACAATCCCATGTTTCTTCAATTGAGACACCCTCTGTAGTACGCGGAACAAGAAATTCTCCTATTTCTTCTGTCCCTTCGATAGATGCAGAAACTAGAAAATAATCTAATACTGGTGCCATTGTTGTAAATGTTTTTCTTCCAGAAATAATCCAAGTATCTCCTTTTCGTACCGCTGTTGTCTCTAGTTTTCCTCCTCTTGTCGGACTCCCCGTGTTTCGTTCCGTGGCCGCTCGGTTTATAAGTGCTCCGTTCTTCACCTTTTTACAAAGCCAAGAAAACCATTTCTTATCCCATGAACGATTTTCAGAAAGTTCATGTATAATCCCAAGATGCCACCCCATACATAGTGCCGTCGCACCATCACCCTGTGCAATATATTCTTGAAATAATAAAAGATCATACAAGGACATTCCTAAACCACCTTCGTCCTTTGGAACTGTCCAGGATGTATACCCAATTCCTTTTAAATCTTTTACATTTTCAAAAGGAAATGAATACAATTTATCTAACTGCTGCTCTCTGTTTGAAAATAGAGTGATATATGGTTGTAATTCACTAAGCCGCTTTTGTTGCTCTTTCGTTCTTACAAAATCCATTTCATCAACCCTTTCCACGTCATCCTAAAATTATATGCATACAGTTTCCTTTAGTTATTACACAACAAAAATTTCGTTCGTAGATCTTTCATTTTTCCCATTCTTTTCCCTAAACATATTAATCCACACCTCAATTGTCTCACTATTCCGACAGAAAAAACAATGTTTTAAACAAAAAAAGATATCCTAAAACATAAGGATACCTCCTTTATTCATCACCCTTCAAAGACCTAACGGGTAAGGATGCAACATAACCAATATAAGAACATAACTCTTTAAAAAAGAACGGTAACTCTGTGTCTAGGCTGCGGTAAGCAGACGTTGGTGTTGGTGAAGAATAGGCATCCATACCGAGGTGCTTAGCAATTTGCATTGCTCGTTTCATATGAAGCGGATCACTTACAATTGTATACGTTTGTATGCCGTGGTCTTTTCCAATCTGAAGGGCATTTTTTAAATTCTCTTCTGTAAAACGCGACTCCGTTTCAATTAAAATATCTTCATCCTTCACACCCTGCTTTAATGCATATATTTTTGACGTACGCGCTTCTTCTAATTCTGCTTCAAATTTCGTGCCCCCTGTAAAAATAATTTTTTTAACACTTCCATTTTGATAGAGAGAAATAGCATGATTAATTCTCTCGCGAAGTACCGGTGAAGGTTTTCCATTCCAAGAAGCAGCTCCTAACACAATTGCCGCATCTGTATCAACTTGATCTGTCTTAGAACGATAATGCCAAATATCATACGCCGCATAACCGACAAATACAATAATGGAACCAAGTATGAATAAGAGTGCCTGCACCACTCTTACTTTTATACTTCTTTTTTTCTTCATAAACTTATAGCCCCCGTATTTCATACATACTTTATACTAAAATTCGTTTCATCGAATAATCGGTCAATTTGTTTTTTGAATTCATTTGAAAGAAGGTAGTTTCCTGAATAACAGTTCTATAAAAGAGGTTGCAATAAAAAGAGATTTTTATATTTCACACTATTTATATATCCGTTTAATTTTTTCGATATTTAAGTCGCTGCTATACCAAATACAACATGACCTACACACGCTTTCTCCTTTTGTTTTAAACATTGCATGTGGTAGGAAAAAGGCTCTGACCACTTATATGCTCGACCAGAAGCTGTTGTCTCCCTTAAAAAAAGGAGTTTTTAGTCATATAAGTAAACTGTTTACAATTACAACTTATTTTTCTCTCAAATTCTTAACCTCTTTATTGTAGCGAATTTTTCTGTAGAATGGAATGATGAAACAAAAGTATATAGAATACGTAATCGTTTTGTAAGAAAAAACGCCTTCTAACATGTTAGAAGGCATTTCACTAAATCTACTATTTCAAAATCCAATATTTTATATGTTCTTCCTGTAACACACAACAAAAACCAGATTTTTCTAACACTCTCACAGAAGCAGTATTACTCGTTAAACATTCCGCTTTAATCGTCGTTACATTTTGCTGATTCAATAACCACTGCACAAGACCTTTCGCCATTTCTGTAGCATATCCTTTTTCTTGATAATCAGGGACAATACTATAGCCAATTTCAACAATCCCATTCACATCTGGAACACCTTTACAACCCATATCGCCAATAATTGTATTGTCTTTTTTATGAATAATAAGACCACTCCACTGGCTACTTTCTGGATTTTCTTGTAGTCGCTCTGCTATCCACGGTAAAATTTCTGCATAATCAGGCATAGGCCATTGCTTAGAAACTTTATAAGGAACTATTTTCGAAAGCTCCTCATTTCCTTGTATTGTAGCCTCTACTAACTCTAATGTGAATGAAATCATTTTTAAACGTTCTGTTTCTATATACGGCACATTTATCCCCCTCTACCGATAACACTTTAATTTATTTTCTAATTGTTCTTTTACACTTGGCCAATCTTCTGAAATAATACTATATACAACCGCATCCCTCACATATCCATTTGGAAGTTGGCGTTCATTTCGCATTATCCCTTCTTTAACGGCTCCAAGTCTTTCAATTGCTCGCTGTGACTTTTCATTACGAGCATCTGTTTTAATTTGGACACGCAACATTCCTAGCTCTTCAAATGCATAACGAAGCATCATATATTTGCACTCTGTATTTACACTTGTACGTTGCACGGTTGGACTATACCAAGTATGTCCAAGTTCAGTTGTTTTGCAATCCTTTGAAATATTGTATAGTCGCGTTGTACCCACAATCTCATTTGTCGTTTGATCAATTACAGTAAACGGAAGGTCAACTCCCTTTTTATACTTTTCTATTGATTCGTCAACTAACATTTCCATGTCTTCCAAACAATCCATTTTCGCTATTAAATATGTCCAAATATCTGGGTGTTTTTCAATAATGGCGTACAATGGTCGTACATCATTTATAGATAATAACTGCAATTTTGCTCGATTATATACAATTTCCATAGAACTGTCCCCTCTTTTTACCGTCTCAATTATATGATAATATTAATTGCGTAAATTTTCAAAAATATATAACTGAAAATGCTTAGGGGGAATATATTTTGAAACGCTATTTTATTAACAATGGAAAAATAGATATACATATTACAGAATGGGGCCAAAAAAATGCCCCTGTAATCTTTTGTTTACACGGATTAGGCGGCACTAGTCTTAGCTTCATCGAAATTGCTGAGCAACTTAAAGAAGAGTATATGTTGATTGCAATTGATGCGCCTGGGCACGGTAAAACTTCTCCCTTTGAACAAGATGAAGAATACGAAATGCCTCGTTTGACAACGTGGCTAAACGATTTATTGAATCATCTTGAGATTAATCAATTTTATTTTTTATCACACCCATGGGGAAGTTTTGTATCTTTGTTTTATTTAGCGGAATATCCAGAAAGAGTAAATGGTTCCATTCTTATTGATGGTGGCTATCAAACGAAAAGACTTAAGGAACAAACTATGGAAGAAGAAGTCGCTTACCATGAAAAAGATTTTGAGGAATATGTATTTGATGATTGGAAAGGGTTCTTCAATAGTGAAAAAAAAGTATATACAAGGTGGTCTCCGCTTATAGAAATGTCAGTAAAGGATCTTGGCTTAGAAAAAACAATAAAATATATTGGCACGCAAGAGGCATAACAGCTGGAAATATTATTAAAGCGATGCATAAACACGAAACAGCAGATATTTATGAAAACTTGCCTTCCAATATCATATTACTAAGAGCTACATTACCGAGCAGCTGGGACGAATATCGAGATAAGACGGCAAACATTTTTGAGCAGAAAACAAGAGGAACAGTAAAACGAATTCCTAATACTACTCACATGCTGCATTGGGATAATCCAGAGGTTGTAGTAGAGGAGATAAGGAAAAACTGGTCTCAATCTTATTAGACAAACAGGTGCTTTACTTGAATAAGTTAAATAAATTCATATCAAAAAACGTTATCCTTTCTGTATATTTCTACA